>NZ_JBHWAB010000001.1:632500-892500 GCF_042688525.2 Haloimpatiens myeolchijeotgali | reverse complement strand
ATATCATTTCCCGCAGCGACTGTTTTTCACCTGCCAAAGTTGATATAACCTTATAATAGATTAGCTACTCCTAATCCTAATAATAGTACACCTAAAATTATTCTATATACCGCAAAAACTTTCATAGGTTTCTTTTTTAAATATCCTAAGAATTTATCAACAACAATTAAAGCAACTACAAAAGATACAAAGAACCCTACCCCTAAAGCTACTATTTGTGAAAAACTAAGTATTGCTTTAGTCTTTAAAAGACTATAACCTGATGCTGCTATCATAGTAGGTATTGCTAGAAAAAAAGAAAATTCTGCTGCTGCAACTGTAGAAAGTCCTCCAATCCATGCACCTATTATAGTAGATGCTGACCTTGACATTCCTGGCCAAAGAGCTAAACATTGAAAACATCCTATTTTAAACGCTTGACTAGTATTTACATCATCAATGTTATTGGTAGAATAATTATTTCTATGTTTATTTTCAGCATAAATCATCCATATTCCACCTACAACTAAAGCACAAGCCACAGTAGTAACACTAAATAAGTGTTCATGTATATAGTCATTAAAAAGTAATCCTACAACTGCAGATGGTATAAAAGCAACTATTATATTAAACCACAGCTTAAATCCCCATTTACCTGGCATAAGATTTTTTAGAGAATTCCATATTTTGTTCCAATATAAAACAACTATAGCAAGTATAGCTCCTAACTGAATAACTATTTCAAACAATTTTGAAAAATCCCCACTAAAATCTATGAAATGTCCCGCTATTATCATATGTCCTGTAGATGAAATAGGTAAGAATTCAGTAATTCCCTCTACTATACCTATTATAATAGCTTTTACTATTAAAATTAAATCCATACAATTCTACCTCCAACATTTTAATTCTATCATAATTACTATACCAAAATTCACTAAATAATTATATTACATTTATACAATTATATTCAACTAGATAACTAAAATATTAATTATATATTAATATTTAAAAACATTAAAATTTAATAATGAATAATTAAGGTATAAAAACAGTAACCTTTGAACGACATTTACGTGCTCTTAGCCTTACAAATTTGAAAAAAGTTATTTTTTCAATATAAGTAAGGATTAGAGCACGTTATGGAAGTGAAGGATTACTGTTCTTATACGCCTTTTTATTTACTGGCTATATACACTTTAGGCAAACAACTACTTCATTCAACTTTGACATTAAAAAATACTATCTAGCGAAAGGAAATGATATATTGCGTAAGAAACATTTGAACAAAGTTACAAGTTCTTAGTTTTACGAATTTGAAAAAAGTTATTTTTTAATTACTGATTCCTACGGAATATTAATTAAAAAATCTTTTTTCAATATGAGTAAAACTTAGAACTTGTTACTGAAGTGAATAGTTTCTAAGCAAGATATCATTTCCTGCAGCGACTTTTTTTTACCTGACAAACAATCACCTTATTTTTTCTTATCTTCGGAGTTGT
The DNA here is from genome assembly GCF_042688525.2 of Haloimpatiens myeolchijeotgali. Lineage (GTDB taxonomy): Bacteria > Bacillota > Clostridia > Clostridiales > Clostridiaceae > Haloimpatiens. Next base: position 891,019 of record NZ_JBHWAB010000001.1, on the reverse strand, counting down.
ATATTATTATAACTTCTCTTTCAGCTTTTTTGCCATCTTGTGAAATCTTGATTACATTTTCACCATTCTTTAAATCTACAGTAAAATAACCTTCTACATCTTCCCATTTTGAACTATTCACACTAACCTTATACTTTTCTAACATTACACTATTCCTAAAAGCTCCTCCATAAAGAGAAATTTTTTCTTTACTGTTATCATTATTTTCTATACTTTTCTTCTGTGAAAATATAATAGTACTTACTTCATCACTTTTATTATCTTTATATTTTACATTTGGTGAAATTTTAAATAAATCATTCTTATAAGTAAATATTGTAGGTTTTATAAATTGATCTTTAATATAAATTTTAGGTATTTTATCATTTTTTATATAAGTTATATATGAATTACTTTTCTTAGCTCCATATATATTGTTATCTATAGCTATTGTGTATGAATAAAAATACTTTTCCATATTTTTTATATATTTTTGTGCACTGTTTCCTCCTAAAATTTTTATCTTATCTATACCTTTTTCAATTACTTCAATAGCACTCAAAGGCACACCTTCATGCGTAATATAATGATTATTCGGTGAATCAATCATTATCCATTTTTTATACTTGTCGCTCCATACTTCACAAATAAAATAATTGTACATACCTTTTTCTTTGTTTGGTTCCTTTACTTTAAATTCTCCTATTCTAGATTTTAATCCTACAGATATTGCAGCTTCATTATATACTTTACAATAATCTTCATCTGAAATACTTTTACCACTTTTCTCAACATCCTTTAAAATTCCCAATGCATTGCCTTTTACTTTCATACTTGTTCTATTGTATTTTAATTTTTTATCAGTCCATTCCATTATTTTCAATGCTTTTTCGAAATCACTTTTACAATTTCTAACTAATTTTTTTAGACTATAACTTTCTTCTAGCTGTTCGATATTCAAACCATCAGATGCTTGATAATAAAAGTGAATATTACTCCCATTATAAAAATTATTCCATTTCTTTACTGAAACTTTTTCTTTTAACTCTTTATTGGTATTTTTATTTAATGTAACTCCCAAAACAACAGCCAATATTACCACTAAAATTACACTAACCCATTTTTTTCTCACAATATATCCTCCTTAAACTGTTATGTATCTTCTAATACAAAAAAACAAACGAAAATATAAATATTCCTTATATTTATATTTTCGTTATGCAATATATGTTACTTTAATTTAAAATCAAAAATCATCCTTATTTATTTTCTTCCTTCTTTATCTTTCAACTTTCCTCTCTCATCTGTCAACTATCAACTGTCCTCTATCCTCTCTCATCTGTCCTCTGTACTTTACTTATCCTACTAATGCTTCTTCTTTCTTAACTGGTCCAGCATTTACGATTTCTTCTGGTACATTACTAAATTTCTCAAAATTTTTACCAAACTTTTCTGCTAATTGTAAAGCTCTTTCATCATACAATTTTTTATTTTTCCATGTATTTCTTGGGTTCAACAATTCGCTTGGTACATTTGGACATTCTTTTGGAACAGAAACTTTAAATACTGGATGTTCTACATATTCAACATCTTTTAATTTCCCTGCTAATGCAGCTTTTATCATTGCCCTAGTGTAATCTAGTTTCATTCTTGGACCTACACCATATCCACCAGCTATCCAACCAGTATTAACCAAATAAACTTCTGTATTGTACTTTTCTATTTTTTCACCTAAAAGATTTGCATAAACAGCTGGATTCATAAGCATAAATGGCTCACCAAAACATGCTGAAAAAGTGGCCTTTGGCTCTGTAATTCCTCTCTCTGTACCAGCTACTTTACTAGTATACCCGGACATAAAATGATACATTGCAGCTTGTTTGCTTAATTTAGATATTGGTGGAATAACTCCAAATGCATCAGCCGTTAAAAATACTATTGTACTAGGTTGTCCGCCTATTCCATCTAATTTAACATTTTCAATATATTCTACTGGATAAGCCCCTCTAGTATTTTCAGTGTACTTTCCATCATCATAATCTGGTATTTTATATTCATCAAGCACTACATTTTCTAAAAGTGCACCAAACTTTAATGCATTATAAATTTCTCTTTCTTTATCTTTATTAAGTCTTATAGTTTTTGCATAACATCCACCTTCGAAGTTAAATACACCCTTATCACACCAACCATGTTCATCATCACCAATTAACATTCTTTCAGGGTCAGCTGACAAAGTTGTTTTTCCCGTTCCTGATAATCCAAAGAATATAGCTGTTTTTCCATCTTCCCCTATGTTAGATGAACAATGCATTGGGAATACCCCTCTTTGAGGCATTAAAAAATTCATTACAGAGAAAATAGATTTTTTAATTTCTCCTCCATATTGTGTTCCACCGATAAGAACAATTTTTCTTTCGAAATTAATTAATACAAATGCTTCTGAATTCACACTATCTTCTTTACCTCTAGATTTAAAACCTGGAGCAGCTATTACGGTGAATTCTGGTTTATGATTTTGTAATTCCTCTTTATCCATTCTTCTAAACAACTGAGTAGAAAGTACTGCTTGGGAAGCCAATTCATTTACAACTCTGATAGGAAGACTATATTCTTTCATAGCTCCTACATAACCATCAAATACAAACAAATCTCTATCACTTAAATAATTCATTACATCATCGTATAATTTATTGAAAACCTCTTCAGTCGTTGGTAAATTAACTTTTCCCCAGTTTACTTTATCTTTAATATCTTTAGTCTTTACTATGAATCTATCCTTAGGTGATCTTCCTGTATATTTTCCTGTGTTAACTACTAATGCCCCTGTATTTGATAAAACTCCTTCTCCTCTTTCTAAAGCCTTTACTACTAAATCTGCTACTGATAAATTTCTGTAAATTTCCTTGTTAGTTTTAATGTTTAGTTTTTTTAATTCATCTATAAACTTCATAGTATGGCCTCCTCATTTTCAATTTATTTCCTACTAATCCTATTTCCACTATTACTCTACCATATTTATATTTTAAATTGCAACAAACAAAATCTCTTTATTTCTTCAATTAAACGTTTTCAAATAATGTATTCTAATTGTTTTAATGTTATACTATTTATGTCTTTTTATGATATATTATTTATATATATGCTATACTATTACATGGTTTGTATTATTTTTTAACATATTAATATAAAATAATTATAAATTGTAGTATCGTATTGAATTATTTTAAAGAAGCATGTAAAAAATCATGAATTTTTATTGTTATTTTATATTTTTTATGCTAGTATATATTCGTTTACACAAATTCAAAACTACAATTGACAGTTGTTAGTTCAACTTTTCCTGTAAGAAAATACTATTTAGCGAAGGAAAATAATATATTGCATAAAAAACATTTGAACAACAATTAAGAATTAATAATTAAAAATGAATAATAAAGGTTGATTTTTGCTTTAACAAAAATCTTTAATTATATATTAGTTATTTTGCCCTAAGGCAAAATTTCCTTAATTATTAATTATTCATTATTAACTATTAATTATCTTTTAAAAAGTAAAAAGTTTAAAAACAATATATCATTTCCCATAGCGACCATTTTCATCTGTAAAAGTTGAATTATTAAATTAGTTTTTAAGTTAGATAGGGGGTTTATTATATGAAACAAACTATAAAAGAATATATAATGATGATTTTAGGTTGTATATTATTTTCACTTTCAATTACAGCAATATTAATACCTTCTAACATAGGTGTTGGAGGTGCAACTGGGATAGCTACTTCATTAAACAAGCTATTTGGAATTAAAGTAGGTCTTTGTACAATTCTCATAAATATTCCTTTATTCATTTTTGGTTACAAATTGCTGGGAAAAAAGTTTTCAATTAGAACTGGTTTTATAGTATTTCTATCTTCCTTTATGATAGATTATTTAAATACTTACAATTTTAAGCCTTTTGATGATACACTTTTAGCATCTATATTTTGTGGGATATTATTTGGAGCTGGTGTTGCTCTTATATTCATGGGTGGAGGTTCTACAGGTGGACTTGATATATCTGCAAAAATAATCAATAATAAAATTCCTTCATTACCATTATCTAATATACTATTAATAGAAGATATTCTTGTATATTTGTTAGTTGCATATGTATTTGGTATAAATTCCGTGCTATATGCTTTTATACTAAGTTTTGCTAGAACCAAAATAATGGATTTAATTCAAGAAGGTGTTTCTTCTACTAAACAATGCATTATCATTTGTGAAAAAGATGCTGAATTAGTAGATGCTATTCGTATTAGACTACAAAGAGGTGTAACTTTATTAGAAGCTAAAGGTGGTTATTCTAATACTAATAAAAAATTTATATATCTCGTAATTCAAAAAAATCAACTAGGCCTTTTAAAAAGTATTATAAGAGAAATAGAACCTTCTGCATTTACTACGGTTTCACCTGTAACTGATATAGTAGGGAAATACAGACAAGAAGACTATACTTAAAACAGTGGACAGTTAAAACATAATATATTGCTTGTAGTAAATGTGAAATATAAAGTACAAAGTACAAAAATAGGAAATAAAACAAGGATGTTTTTCTAAAAGAAAAACATCCTTGTTTGTATTTTATGCTTTACCTATAATACTATATAATTATTTATTTTGCCCTAAATCAAAATTTCCTTAATTTTTAATTATACATTGTTAATTATTCATTATTTTTGAAAGCTTCCTGTTATTATACTGAGTTCTATTTACTAGATACATACACTTATATCAAAGAATTACTTTGTAAAATGAAAAATTTCAAAGCAAAATATTATTTTCAGCAGCGACCATATTTCAACTTCCAAAGTTGAATTACCCAACTTTCTCAAGACAAAAATACTACCTAGCGAAGGAAAATGATATATTGCGTAAGAAACATTTGAACAAAGTTTACAAGTTCTTAGCTTTACGAATTTGAAAAAAGTTATTTTTAAATTACTGATTCCTACGGAATATTAATTAAAAAATCTTTTTTCAATATGAGTAAAGCTTAGAACTTGTTACTGAAGTGAAAGGTTTCTGAGCAAGATATCATTTTCCGTAGCAACCGTAATTCAACTTCCAAAGTTGAATTACCCAACTTTCTCAAGGCAAAAATACTGTCTAGCGAAGGAAAATGATATATTGCGTAAAAACCATTTTAACAAATAATTAGTAATTCTTGATCTAAAAATTTAACATTGCGTTAAAAAAACTCATTGTTTGAGTGTAGCGAGTTTGAGTTTTTAGCAATGTTAAATTTTTAGAGCTTAGAATTACTTTATGCAGTTAAAGGTTTTATAGCAAGATATCATTTTCCGTAGCGACCGTATTTCATCTCCAAAAGTTGAGTTTCTAATAAAACAACACAAAGTCAGGCACTTTTATAGTTGCAGCTTCTGCATTATGATATTTTGTCAATACATCTTTTGACTTTTTATAATTTTCCGTAATAGACTTTCTAGTATATTCATCATATTTATCACTCAATTTTAATCCCTCGTAAGCCTTTAATAAATTATAGTATCCTTTTTCTATATCTCCCTCTCCTATTATATAATATGCACCTGCATTATTAAGCGTTAAAATATCATTTTCATCTGCATCATATGCATCTTTAATAGCTTTTATAGCCTCTTTGTAATTTGCTTGTATCATATATATAGTACCCAATGTTCTAGAATACTTTGGAACTGTTTCATCTATTTTAATACACTCTTTTAAAATTTTTATAGCTTCTTTATTTTTGTTTTGAGATAAATTTATTAAAGCCATATTATATTTAATTTCAGCCTCATTAGGTCTTATTATTTGTGCAAAATCATAATATTGAATAGCTTTTTTTGTATCATTTTCTACTTGCCAATAAAAATCTGCTGCATTTAACATTAAATGATAATTATAAGGTTCTAAAAATAAGGCTTTTCTAAAATAAGATTTTTGATTCTTTTTATCTTTATCCTTTTTTAATATTTCTGGCATTAGATATCCATAGTTATCAGAATATTTATCGTTTTTATCAATAGATTTTTCACAATACATTTTAGCTTTTCCTGTATCACCTTTCTTCAAGAAATACCATCCTAATATGTGTAATACTCTGTAGTCATTAGGGTATTTATCTAAAAGCTGCATCATTATCTTGTTTGATTTATTACTCTCTCCTATATTTTCATAACTAATTGCCTTTAATATTTGAACTTCTATACTTTCCTTGTCCATACTTTTATCATCTAATATTTTTAATGCAGATTCAGATGTTTCTTTAGTTAAAGAATATACTTTAGCAAGCCAAGTTTTATATATAATATCTTTGGGATTTTTTTGTGAGAGATATGTAATATTTTGTAGTGTTTCGTCAAAATCATATACAGACATTTCAGAAATTATATCATATATTTTTATTTCATCTTTATCTATTTTATACGCATCTTTTAATTTTTCAAAACCCACTTTCTTATTTCCTGAAATTATCAACATATTAGCATATTGCGCAATATCATAAGCTGAATCCTTATCTACTTTATAAGTCTTAATTATATTTTTAGCTTCATCTAATTTATTATTAGCCATATACACACTAAACATATTCTTTATTAAATCTTTGTTTTTAGGATATAGTTTTAATCCGTCTTCTCCATCTTTAAGAGCCTTTTCATAATCCTTATTCATAAATTCAGTAAAAACAATATAATTAATAACATTTTCATTTTCTTTATAGTTCATTTTCTTAACTTTTGATATATATTCTTTGGATTTGTTTATATCCCCCTTTACAGAATAAACTTCACTTATTTTAGCATTCCATAATGGATTTTTCTTATCTTTTTGAAATACTTTTTCATATTGACTTATAGATTTATTATATTCTCCATCTAAAAAATATTTTTCTCCTAATTTAATATCATTTTTTAATATTTTTTGCTCACGAAAATATACTGCACATCCACTTATGATAATTGCTAAAAAAACAGCAACTACTTGAATAATCCTATTTTTTTTCATTAATTTCACCTCAACACTAGATTTATTAATATTTTATCAAAAAATTTTTTTAAAAGCTACATTATAGACTTTTATATTGTAATATTATAAAATTGTACTGATGTATATTTTTATAATATCAGGAGGTAATATTTTGAGTACAAATAGAAACCACAAACGCAAACATAGATTAAAGTTAAAAAATTTCAAAAGATTTTTATTTTCAACTACTGTAACACTATTAATTATTTTTGTGTTTATATTATTTTTTCACAATATCACCACTAAAATTCAACCTAAAGACAAAAACACAAAAAATAATGTTGCAATGAAAACCAACAAGAATATCTCTAATACTACTAATAAATCTTCATCACAAACTAAACCTAAAGCTGCAAAAAAAGATTCATATACAGAAATTCTTCTTACTTCTGTAGGAGACTGTACATTAGGTACTGATACTAAATTTGGATATTCCAATAGTCTTCCTTGTGTATTGGATAGAAACAACAAAGATTTTTCCTACTTTTTTAAAAATGTATCTAGTATATTCAAAGCAGATGATTTTACAACTGCTAATTTAGAAACAACGTTCACTACTGCTAATAAAAAAGCATCAAAAGCTTTTAATTTTAAAGCTGATCCTGAATATGCTAAAGCTCTATCTATTGCATCTATAGATGCTGTAAATATATCAAACAATCATATACATGATTATCTTCAAAAAGGTTTTGATGACACAAAAACTGCTTTGAAAAATCATAATGTACCTTTTTTCGGAGAAGGTGAAAAATTTGTTACAACTATAAAAGGACATAAATTCGGCTTTTTAGGATATCAAGCTTGGTCTGATAATCAAAATTTTTTAAATAAGATAAAGTCAGATATTAATGAATTAAAATCTCAAGGTTGTACTATAGTAATAAATTTCCACTGGGGTATAGAAAGAAATTATCAACCTTATAATGTTCAAAAAAATATTGCTCATTTTTCAATAGACAATGGTGCTGACTTAATAATTGGTCATCATCCTCATGTAGTTCAAACTATTGAAAAATATAAAGATAAAATAATATGTTATAGTCTTGGTAACTTCTGTTTTGGTGGAAACTTTAATCCAAAAGATAAAGATACTTTTATATTCCAAACAAAATTCAAATTTAAAAATAATGACTTAACAGGATACGATACTAAAATTATACCTTGCAGTATATCATCTAAAACAAATATAAATGATTACTGTCCAACACCACTTAAAGGAAATGAAAAAGAAAGAGTATTAAACAAATTGAGAAGATTATCTCCTACTTATAAAAATAGCATTAAAAATAATTTCGTTCCTGTAAAATCAACAAACTAAAGTAAAGGGGTGTCTAAGATTAACATAAAATCTTTTATTAGTATAATTACTTCAAAAATAGTACTTAAATTATCAAAAACCTTATTTAAAGGAGGAAGTAATTTTCCAGGAAAAATAGCATTAAAAATAGATAAAAATATTCTCAAAACCATTACAAAAAATTATAAAATCATTATTGTTACAGGAACAAATGGTAAAACAACAACTACAAGTATGATTTATAATATACTAAAAAAGAGTGGTAAAAATGTAATAACTAATAATACTGGTGCAAATATGCTTCCAGGAGTAGTTGCTTGTTTTGTTGATAATTTCTCTTTTAATACTCCTTCTAAAAATAAATTTGCAGTAATAGAAGTAGATGAGGCAAACGTAAAATTTATAACTAAACACGTAAAACCAGAAATAATAACTATCACTAATCTTTTTAGAGATCAGCTAGATAGATATGGCGAGGTATATACTACATTAAATAAAATATTAGAAGGAATAAAACTAACACCTACTTCAAAATTAGTATTAAATGGTGATGAATCACTACTTGGTGATTTAGATATAAAAAATCCTTTAGTATATTATGGTTTTGGAACATCTCCTACAAATACTAATAAAATCGGAGTAAATGCTGATGCAAAATTTTGTAAAAAGTGTAAAGCTCCTTATAAATATAATTTTGTCACATATAATCATCTTGGTGATTATTATTGTGACCAATGTGGATATAAGAGACCTAATTTAAAATACACTATGAATAAAATTATAGATTTAACTGAATCTTGTTCTACAGTTTTAATAAATAAAAAAGAATTTTCTATTAATCAGCCTGGAACTTATAATATTTATAATGCTCTTTGTGCTTATTCTATATGTAAAGAATTTGATATAAATGATTCTATAATGAGAGAATCTTTAGGAAATCAAAAAAGTAGCTTTGGAAGGCAAGAAACTATAAACATAGAAGGAAAAAATATAAAAATAATACTAGTAAAAAATCCAGCTGGATATGATGAAGCAATAAATACAATAACACTTAATAAAAAAATAATAGATATGACATTTTTATTAAATGATAACTATGCTGATGGTAGAGATGTGTCTTGGATATGGGACGTCAATTTTGAAAAATTAACATCTTTAAATATAGGTAATATAATTATTTCTGGTGTGAGACTTTATGATATGGCTATAAGACTTAAAATTGCTGAACTTGATGAATCCAAATTTAATTTATGTGAAAACTACGAAAGAGTAGTTGATCAAATAAAAAGTTCTAATAGCGAAACTACTTATGTTCTTACAACTTACACAGCAATGTTAGAATTTAGAAAATTCCTTTATTCTAAAGGATATATCGAAAATTTATGGTAACATTATTTAATATCTTTACAACTTTATTATACAAATATGCGAGGTGAAACATATGGAATTAAATATATGCCACTTATATCCCGATTTATTAAATGTTTATGGTGATATGGGAAATATATTAATATTAAAACATAGAGCAGAAAAAAGAGGAATTAAAATTAATATACATGATGTATCTATAGGGGATAATTTTGAAGAAGGGAAATATGACATTGTATTTTTCGGTGGTGGTCAAGATTATGAACAATCTATAGTATCTAAAGACCTATTAAATACAAAAAAAGATGGTATACAAAATTATATAGAAAGTGGTAAAGTATTTTTATCTATCTGTGGTGGATATCAGTTACTTGGTAAATACTACACTACCCCTACTGGAGAAAAATTAAAAGGCTTAGGTATTTTAGATATTTACACAAAAGGTGGAAATAAGCGTTTTATAGGTAATACTGTTATTTATAATGACTCATTCAAAGAAACTTATGTGGGTTTTGAGAATCATTCTGGAAGAACTTATATAGGAAAAAGCTTAAAACCTCTTGGAAAAGTTAAAGTTGGTTATGGTAATAATGGTGAAGATGGTTATGAAGGATGTATATACAAAAATACATTTTGTACATATTTCCATGGATCATTACTTTCCAAAAACCCTGAACTAGCTGATAGACTATTATATACTGCCTTAGAAAATAAATATAAAACCTTCAATTTTCCTGAATTAAATAATGTTTTAGAAAAGAAAGCAAAAGAATTTATTATAAAACGAGAAAACGAAAAAAAATAAAAGGTTGCTGCATTTTACTGCAGCAACCTTTTTTGCGTTCTCTATTAAAAATAGCCCCCAATTAAGTTTTTATTATTCTTCAATTCTATATGTTCTACATTTGATTCTCCATATTATAAATGAAATTAACACAAATACTCCTAATATTAATCCAAAAGCTCCTGTACTGCTTAATCCCATAGCTTGCAATTTTTTCATTACCCCAATAGAATTTATAAATATTACCCCAATTCCTATTGGTGCTACAAATTTCACACCTATTGCAAATAAACCTTTTGCTTTAAATTCATGTAATCCATCACTAGTAACTTCTTTTACTACATTCTTAACACCCCAAACCCATGCAGCAAATACAGTTACTAATATTCCACCTACTGGTAAGAATATATTTGATGTTAAAAAGTCAAATAAGTCGAAAAAAGTTTTTCCAAATACTTTTACGTTAGCCCATGGTCCAAAAGATAATGTACTTGGAATTGATAAAGCAAATAATGCTAATGCTACAAATAAAGTAGCTTTTTTTCTATTAATCTTAAATTGCTCTGTAACACATGCAACAACAACTTCCATCAAAGATATAGTTGAAGTTATAGCTGCAATTCCAATTAATAAGAAAAATAAAGTTTCAAAGAAAACTCCAAATGGCATAGATTTAAATACTGCTGGAAGAGTAACAAATATTAAACCTGCTCCTTGATCTGGTTTTAAACCATATGCAAAAACTGCTGGAAAAATAACTACACCTGCCATTAAAGCAATTAATGTATCTGCAACAGTTACTTGAACTGCTAAAGATAAAAGATTTTCCTCTTTATTTACATAACTACCATAAGTCATAATTATACCCATACCTAAACTAAGAGAATAAAAAGAATGCCCCAATGCTTCTAAAATTCCTTTTTTAGTTAAGTGTGAAAAATCAGGTTTAAATAAAAATTCTAACCCTTTTGATGCTCCATCTAAAGTTACTGATCTAATCATAAGTGCAACTAAAATCATTAATAAAACAGGCATTAATATTTTACTACATTTCTCTATACCATTTTTTACCCCAAATATTACAATAAGTGCTGTTACTGCTATTACAAGAAATGTGAAAAATACAGGTAATGCACCATTTGAAACTACACTTCCAAAGTAATCATTTAATTTTTCTGGTGCTACACTATTTAATTGTCCTGTAGCAGCTCTTACAATATATGAAAATACCCAACCTGCTATCATTGCATAAAATGACAAAATAATAAATGCTGTAGAAACGGATAACATTCCTGCTAAATACCAAGGTTTTTTAGGTGCCAATTCCTTAAATGCACCAACTGCATTTTTTTGTGTTTTTCTACCTAATGAAAATTCAGCAAGCATTACAGGTAATCCTACTAAAATGATACACCCCAGATATACTAATATAAATGCTGCCCCACCGTTTTCACCTGTAATGTATGGAAATTTCCATATATTACCCAAGCCAATTGCTGAACCTGCCGCTGCTGCTAATGTCCCCATTCTCGATCCAAAATTATCTCTTTTCATAAATAGCCCTCTCCTTTTTATTTTTCATTAGTTAAAAATAATTATTGGTATTAGTCCTTTATTATAATTAAACAATCTCCGGAAATTATTTAACTATAATAAAAAAATCTTTCATCTCTATGAATATACTATTCATAGGGACGAAAGATTGTATTCTTCGTGGTACCACCCTACTTCACAATTCGTTTAAATTGCCTCATCAATCAAGTCGGAATAAATTAATATAATCTATTCGAACTCTAAGTCATATAACGGTGACTACCGGCTTCATCTACTAGAAAAACGTTCAACTCAGCAGCTCTGGAGTGATCATTATATACTCATTTTAGTGCTAATTTTCACCAACTACTAGCTCTCTGTAACTAAAATCATGGTATTTTTCTCTCCGTCTTTACTTTTATTATATCGCTGTTGTTAATATTTATTATGTATTATATATATGATTTTTATCTTTGTCAACACTTTATTGCGATAAATCATAAAATTTTTTGATTTTTTTTATTTTTATACATGCAATTTTTCTATAATAATACATGTATACATTTTCAATAAACATATATGCTAATCATATAAAAAACAGCACTTAACTATATAAGTGCTATTTTATAAGTCCTACTTCTAATTTTTATCAATGGTGAATTTTTCTCCATCACTATCAAATATGATTGTATCCCTTTCTTTTACATTGCCCTTTATAATTTCCTTAGCTATTTTAGTCTCTAAAGTACCTTCTATATATCTTCTAAGAGGTCTTGCACCATATATAGGATCATAACCTTCTTTAGCCATTAACTCTTTAGCTCTATCTGTAACTGTAAGTTCTATACTTCTTTCTTGTAATCTTTCTTTTATATCTTTCAAGAATATATCTATTATTTTTCCAATATCCTCATTTCCTAAAGGCTTAAACATAATTATATCATCTAATCTATTTAAAAACTCTGGTTTAAATCTTGCTTTCATAGATTCCTTTACATTTTTTCTTATATCTTCGTCAATTGCATTTTTACTTGTATTTTCAAGTAAATAACTACTTCCAATGTTTGAAGTCATTATGATAATAGTATTTTTAAAATCAACTGTTTTTCCTTTATTATCTGTAAGCCTTCCATCATCTAAAATTTGAAGAAATATATTAAATACATCATCATGTGCCTTTTCAATTTCATCAAATAAAATTACACTATATGGCTTACGTCTTACAGCCTCTGTTAATTGTCCTCCTTCTTCATATCCTACATATCCTGGAGGAGCTCCTATCAATCTAGAAACTGAATATTTTTCCATATACTCTGACATATCAATTCTTATGATATTATCTTCACTATCAAATAATGTCCTTGCAAGTGTTTTTGCCAATTCAGTTTTACCTACACCAGTAGGTCCAAGAAATATGAAAGATCCTATTGGTCTTTTTTCATCTTTAAGTCCAGCTCTAGCTCTTAATACTGCATTAGAAACAGACTCAACTGCTTCTTGTTGTCCTATTACTCTCTTTGAAAGTTCTTCTTCAAGTCTTATGAGTTTTTGTCTCTCAGTTTCTACAAGTTTTGATACTGGAATCCTAGTCCATTTTGAAACTATTTCTGATATTTCTGATTCTGTAACTTCTTCTTTTAATAATGCATTCTGTGAGTTTTCTTTTATAAGCTGCTCTTTTTCTTTAATTTTATCTTCAATTTGTGGTATAGCTCCATATTTAAGTTCTGCTACCTTATTTAAATCAGCTTCTCTTTCAGCTTTTTCTATTTCGCCTCTTGCATCATCTAATCTTTGTTTTAAATTTCTTATATCTATTATTTGAGATTTTTCTTTTTCATATTTTGCAGACATTTCTGCATCCTTTTCTTTCAAATTACTTAGTTCTTTCTCTAATGTCTTCAATCTTTTTTGAGAAGCTTCATCTTTTTCTCTAAGTAATGCTTCTTTTTCTGTTTCAAGTTGAAATATTTTTCTTTTCACATTATCTAACTCAGTAGGTAAACTATCTATTTCAGTTCTTATCATAGCACCAGCTTCATCAATTAAATCTATGGCTTTATCTGGTAAAAATCTATCGCTTATATATCTATCTGACATCTTTACTGCACTAACAATAGCTGAATCATGTATTCTTACACCATGATGTATTTCAAATCTCTCTCTTAAGCCTCTTAATATAGATATAGAGTCTTCTATATTAGGTTCACTTACAATTACAGGTTGAAATCTTCTCTCTAATGCTTTATCTTTTTCTATATATTTTCTGTATTCATCAAAAGTAGTTGCACCAATACAATGTAGTTCTCCTCTAGCAAGCATTGGTTTTATAAGATTACCTGCATCCATTGATCCTTCTGTTTTACCTGCACCTACTATAGTATGGATTTCATCTATAAATAATATTATTCTTCCATCACTATTTTGTACTTCCTTTAATACAGCCTTAAGCCTTTCTTCAAACTCTCCTCTAAATTTTGCACCTGCAATAAGTGCACCCATATCTAAAGAAAAAATTATTTTATCCTTTAACCCTTCTGGAATATCGCCTCTTACAATTCTTTCTGCTAAACCTTCAACGATTGCTGTTTTACCAACTCCAGGTTCCCCAATAAGTACTGGATTATTTTTAGTTCTTCTTGAAAGTATTCTTACAACTCTTCTTATTTCCTCATCTCTTCCAATTACAGGATCTAGTTTATGTTTTTTAGCTTCTTCAACTAAATTTCTTCCGTATTTAATAAGTGCATCATATGTTCCCTCTGGATCATTTGTGTTTACCCTTTGATTACCTCTAACTTGTGATAATACTGTTAAAAAATCTTTTTTACTTATATTGTATTTATTTAATATTTTACTTACCTCATTATTTTTACATACATCAAACATAGCTAGCATTACATGCTCAACACTTATATAAGAATCCTTAAAATCCTTAGCTATATTCTCTGCCTTAACAAACAATTCTTCAAATCTTCTAGTGGCATAAACAGCAGATGATTGAGCACCTTCTCCCATTACTTTAGGCATTCTATCAAGTATATTATGAGTATCATCTTTTAAATTTCTTATATTTACTCCCATTTTACTAAAAATATTTGGAATCAATCCATCATCTTGAGATATTAATGCCATAAAAAGATGAATCCCATCTATTTGTTGATGATTATATTTTACTGCTATAAGTTGAGCTTCATTTATTGCTTGTTGTACTTTCAAAGTTAATTTATCTATATCCATAAACTTTCACCTCTTTCAAATTATTTCCTCAAACCCACAACTAATATACCATTATATTAATATAAAAGTCAAAGAAAGTCAAAGTCTAAATAGCTTCAAAAAATAAAGCAATAACGAGTTTTTTCTAAAAAAATATCTACTAATTAATCTTTTTTACCTGTAATTAATTATATTAGCCTTAATTATTAACTCAACTTTCGCAATAAAAAAACATTGCATAACGAAGGGAAATGATATATTGCGTAAGAAACATTTGAACAAAGTCATTTTATGAGTTGACAGTTAACAATTGACAGTGGACAGTTATGGACACCTTTCTGCTAATGCAGAAAGTTTTTAATTAGTTATTTTTCTTAAAGATAAAATTTCCTTATTTTATTACTATTATTTAATAAAAGTTTTTCTGTAAGAAAAACATCCTTAACTTGTCACTTGTAACTTGTCACTAAATTAAATGGTTTCTGAGCAAGATATCATTTCCCGTAGCGACTGTTTTTCACCTGCGAAAGTTGCTTTTTCAGAACAAAAATAAAAATACAAAGTAGAAAATAAAAAGTTCATTTTAAAATTTTCCGAAGCTTTGCTTCAGAAAATTTTCATCATCTGAACTTTATACTTTATACTTTGTACTTTATACGTTAAATGCTTTTTTCCATTTTAATAGCTAAATTAAAATATTTTAATGACTCAGAAGTATTCTGCATATTGTGATACATATTTCCTATTTCTAAATACCTATTATATATTTGATAACTATTTCCAAATTTCATAAGAGAATCTAAGGATAAATTCATATACATTTCTGCCTGAAAATACTCTTTATTTTTCATAAGTATAATAGACTTATAGTAATATGATTTTTCTATAAACTTAATATTATCAACCTCTATTGAATAGTTCAAAACTTCATCGCTTATTTCTCGTGCATAATCTATTTCTTCATTCTGTAAAAGCTCATCTAATACCAAAAGCATAAATTTAACCAAATCTATTTTATTATATTTAGGAAAGCATTTTAGCGATTTTTTTATATAACTTAATGCTTTATCATTATATCCTTTATCAAACATAGCTACAGCATAATTAAAAATAGCTCTCGCTTTACTATCATCATAACCCTTATACAGTTCATATGAATCTCTTTCATATTTTTCAAAATTATTAGTATCCATTCTCAGAGAAAGTAATGCTAACATATGATATATTTCTGCTTTTTTTAAATTATCATCTACATATTTTATTACTTCTATTAGATCATTAGCTATTTTATAAGCTTTATTATAATCTTTAAGCATAATATAACATGCTGATTCATTATACGTTGCAGAAACTAATTTTTCTTCTGTAATTTCTTTATTACTTAATAAACTCTTTCTAACATTGTCATAATAATTAGCAGCTTGACTATATTCTTTATTTGCATAACAATACTTTGCCATATCCATATAATATGTTATTTGATTTTTTAACTTATACACTTTTTCACATAGAGCATAATACTCTGTAGTAATAATCTGAGCTTTTTCTAATTTGTCAATATTAATATAATAATTAAAAAGCAAATGTAATAATTGAAATGCCATGTCATCATATTTATTTTCACTAGCATATTTAAAATTATACTTTATCATTTTTTCATAATCTTCATTTTGCTTATTCTCTTTTATCATATCAATATTTCTTTGTAATTGGCATTTTACATCTTGTTTCAAATATTCAATATCCAACTCCAGCTTTTCTGCAACATAACCTAAAAGATCACTATCTGGTTCTATTTTATCATTTTCTATACAACTAAGCTTAGATACAGAAATTTTATCACCACATACCTCTTTTAAAGTTAAGCCTTTGTATATTCTAGCCCTTTTTATTTTTTCCCCTTTACTTAATATTTCCATATAACTCACCTATCCATTAACTAAAAATCTTTAATGATACCTAAGTCTTTAAAAAATTCTACTCCTTCACTTAGGTATATGGAAGCTTTCTCTTCTAACCCAATATCTATATAAAATTTTCCTAAGATAACACATATTTCACCTGCTTGCTTTTCAAATTCCATTTCTTTTGCTGTGTCTAAAGCTACTACAAGTGAATTTTCAGCTTCTACCATATTACTTTCCATTTTATCTACCTTATATTTAATTAGATAATATTTTATTAAATCCTTCTTATTTGAAAAATTAATGCTTTGATTTTGAATTTTATCATATATTTCATCTAAAATCTGCTTTGCTCTTTCAATATCTTTTGTTTTAATAAAATTTTCACATATATCTATTAATGTTTCAATTAATTTATTATCATTATTTTTTTCTCTTATTTCCTTTGCTTTATTTAAATGCATAAATGACTCTTCCATATTGTCAAATTCACTAAAAAGTTTTCCCATGTTATTTTCTATTTGAGAAATATAAACTGCATTATCAATTTTTCTAAACACATCTAATGTTTTCTTTGAATATCTTATTGCATTTTCTATATTTCCATTTTTCTCAAATTCTTCACATAAAAGTAATAATGTCTTAGCATACTGTTCTTTATCATCTATCTGTTCAAATTTTTCTTTTGCTAAATAAGTGTAATTAATAGCTTTTTCATGATTATCTAATTTCAAATGTGTAGCAGCTATATAATAATATATTTCTCCAATCAAAAAATCATTACCAATGTTATTATCCATATAAACCTTTTCTGCTTGTTGAAAATAACTTCCAGCAGAATGATATGCTTTTAACTTGATCGTTATCCTTCCTAATTTTAGAAAAGTTTTAACTACTTCTTCATAACAATTATTTTTTATAAATATTACATTAGCGGAAAGAAAAAATTGTTGTGCTAAAACATCCTCCTCCTTTAACATATGTATATATGCCCTCAAATACAAAATTTTTGCTTTTCTATATTCTAAATTATATTTTTCAGCATAATACAACCCTTTTTCAATATTTTGCTCTCCTAGAATCAAATTTCCATTTACAATGTATGATTCAGCTATATTTTCATAATATAGACAAATCTTTTGCGCCTGAGTCTCTTCTGTTTCCATAAGATATTCAACAGAAGTATTTAGTTTACCCGCCAAATATTCTAATAAATCCATACTTGGATTAGACTTACTAGACTCAACTAAACTTATTTGACCTGGAGTAATTCTATCTCCTGCTAAATCCTTTAATGTCATTCCCATTTCTTTTCTTTTTCTTTTTATTTTTTCACCTAAAGATAATATCTCCATACCCACTCTTCCTCACCATATGTAAAAAATTGAATTTTTCCAAAAAAATTATTAATTTTTTATTATTATAACATATTTTCTTAATATACTGCAAAATATGATTAATAATATTTTAAAAAATACAAAAAAATAAAAAGGATTAAAAAAATATTAATTATTTCAATCCTTTTTATTTTATCTTAATAATTTATCTAACATAACCAGACATATTATCGTAAAAATCTTCTGCTACATTTCTTACCCTTTTACCTGTTTTTTTTATTCTTTTTCTAGTATTTCTATTCATATTAGATGCAACCAATATTCCTGCAGCCATTCCCATAACTGCTCCAACTGTTACTCCATTCATTAATTTTCTACGCATATTACACACTCCTTTTTTAATTAAATGACTATCTTTCTCACAAATATAGCTAAAATTTCATTTAATATTTTATAATTATAGGATGTGCAATTTTTTTATAAATTAAACAATAAATCTTTAATTATATATATTAAATTAAATCAATTTATCTGTAGTTTTAAAATGTAATTTAGATACTTCCTTTAATCTATCTTTTCCATACTTTTGTACAAACATTTTTCCAACTAAAATAGTTTTATTTGAAACCCCTTTTGTAAATTCTAATCCATATTTTATACACATACTTTTTATTTTTTTAACAAATTCAGCTCTAGCTAAAATACTTGCAGCAGCAACAACAACATTTTCTTCTGCTCTAGGTCTCTGATCCAAATTAATTTTTCTCCCTTTTTTCATCAATGCATTTTCTATTAATTTGGGATTACCAAATTGATCCGAAAGGGCATTTTTACATTCAACTTCCTCTAATACATTTTCAATTACTCTAGCATGTCCCCATGCCAATAGCTTATTTAAATTCCCTATTTTTTTATACAACTCATTGTATTTCTCATTTCCAATACATACAACAGAATACTTGCACAATTTTTTTATTTCATCTGCTAATACTATTATACGATTATCATTTAATTTTTTACTGTCATCCACTCCTAAAACTCTAAGTATTTTTTGTGTATTCTCATCAGCATAAACTGCTGCAACAACCAATGGTCCAAAAAAATCTCCTTTTCCTGATTCATCTGTACCTATGAGAGCTTTTTCATCTTCATCAAAATTTTCTAATACACTATCACTTTTCAATTCTTTTTTATCCTGTGATTGTTCTATTTCATCTTGTGTCTTTAAAGGTATACTACCACTTAATATACTTAAAATTAACTTCTTATTTTCTTCACTTTTTACTTGTGAAAAATCATTTTTTATACCTTTTTTCTTACTTTCATATATTCTTACTAATTCAGTTTGATTATTTATTTCAACCTTAAATTGTAATCCATAATTAATCTTTTTATAATCACTTACTTTTATATTATTAGACTGTAATTTATCTCTAAAATAATCATAATACTCAAATTTATTACTAAATGTTTGCAGCTCCTTCACCATTACCACCGTCCTTACTAACACCTTTTCGTTCATTTTTTAATATATTAAATAATTTAGAAACTTTTTGTCCTCCTAAAAGATCAGTAAGGAATAAAACAGCTTCTTTAACTGTTAAAATTATATTATCTTCTCCCTGCCAATTTTCAAGAATAACATTCTCAGGAATATCATTAATTATCATATTTAATCCAAAAAATGCTATAGCTACATCATCAATTTTCCCTATAAAAGGTATAAAATCCGGTAATATATCTATAGGTAAAGCTAAATATCCAATAATGCTTCCTACTAAAATCTTTTTAGTAACATCTACTCTTTTATCTTTAAAAAGTCTAAAAAGTAAAGCTGCTATATCTGGAACAATCAATGCATACTTAGCTACCTTTTCATACTTATCAGGAACCTTTTCAATCATATCTTTTCTAAAATTAGTATAAGAATCTATTTTTTTCTTCACTTTCAATTCATATTTACTATCCATAACTTTTTCATCTTCAATTTCAATCTTATCCCTCAAAGTTATATTTACATTTTCAACTTCCACTTTTAAACCCTTATTTACATTAATGGATAAAATATTAAATTGTACCTTTGGAATGTATCCACAAAGCCTATTTATATCAACAAAAATTAAATCTTTATCACAGGAAATACCATACGTTCTATACTCTCCTAAAGCTTTTTTCAATGTAAAGTTTTTTATAAATTTAAATATCTTAAATTTTCCTAAAGTTATTTGTCTAATTTTTAATTTTACAATATTATTTTCAACTTCAAATACCTCTATACATGCTTTAAAAGAAATTTTAATTTTCCCATCATATTTTCCTGTTATTGTTATAAATTTATCTATATCCACATTTCTTATATGTATCCCCTTTACAGGAACAAATTCACTAATTACCTCTTTTAATATACTTAATAAATCTTGTGAAGTTATATCAATATTTACGCTTGAAATTTTCACTAATAACCCTCCCCCTATTTTATGTAGTCGACATCCTTTTATTATAATACTACATTCTTCAAATCCCTGTCCACTATCCTCTATTCTCTATTCTTTTTCTTTATCTTTTGCCTTTTTTCTTTGTTCTTTTTTCCTTATCTTTTCACTTTACTATCTCATGTCTTTTTTCTCTTATCTTTATCTTTTCACTCTAAACTTATCACTTATCACTTGCCCTTTGTCCCTTGTCACTTTTCTCAACTTGTCATTTTTCCCATTAATTACTTTACCAAATATTATGATTATAATTAGACTTAACATAAAAATTCTTATATAATATTCTTGTTCGACATATTTCGACAAAGAAGAGTTTTAAAAAATAGCTTTTAAAATCAAATTAAATAATTTTGAATTAGAAAGGATGATATTAGTGAATAAAAGAAAAAATAAGTTCATTATTATTCCAATATTAGTAGCGATACTTTCACTAGCATCTTTGATATACTTTAAATCTCCATTTAATACATCAAACGAAAAATTATATATTGATTTTATCAAAGATTTATCTAATAACAGAATTGAAAAAGTATACGATACTAATTCTCCAACTATTAAAGTAAAACTAAAAGATGGAACAATTTATTCAACAGATAACCCACGAAATATTGACTTCAAAGAAAATCTTCTAAAATCTGGAGTTAAAGTTTCAGAAAGCTCTCTTGTAGATGTTAAATCTTTAATCCCTTCATTAGGGTTATTAACATCAATAGCATTAATTTCTGTTATGCTTTTAAAGTCTTCTAAAACTACAAGCAAAGGCTTATTCTCAATGTCTTCTTTAGACGTTTCTCCAACTGAAAATGTAAACTATTCCTTTAAAGACATGGCTGGTAATGAAGAAGCTAAGGAAAGTGTAAAAGATGTTGTAGACTTTCTTAAAAACCCTGAGAAATACAATAAATATGGTGCTAGAATACCAAAAGGAATAATTCTCTATGGTGATCCTGGTACTGGTAAAACCTTACTTGCTAAAGCCATTGCTGGTGAAGCAGATGTACCTTTCTTTGCTGTTTCTGGATCTGATTTTGTACAAGTATATGTAGGTGTCGGAGCTGGTAGGATAAGAAATCTATTTAAAAAAGCAAAATCATATGGTAAAGCAGTTATTTTTATAGATGAAATAGATGCTATAGGAAAGAAAAGAAGCAATTCAGGCACAGGAGGTTCTGATGAAAGAGATCAAACTTTAAACGCTCTTTTAACTGCAATGTCAGGTTTTAACGAAGATCATGGTATAGTAGTAATTGCTGCTACTAACAGACTTGACATTCTAGACAATGCACTTTTACGACCTGGTAGATTTGATAGACATATTGAAGTATCTCTGCCAGATGTATCAGCTCGGAAAAAAATTATGGAACTTCATTTAGATAACAAACCTCATAATAATATTAATATCACTGAATGGGCACAAAAAACAGCATACTTCTCTGGGGCAAAAATTGAAAACTTAATAAACGAAGCTGCAATTTTAGCATGTAAAAACAATAGCCCACAAATAACAGATGGACACCTAGACAAAGCTTTTTCTATTGTTCTAGCTGGTCATGAAAAAATAAATAGAGATTTTATAAAAGATAAAGATAAAAAAATTACTGCATATCATGAAATTGGACATGCTCTTACTTCTTTAAAAGTACTTCCTGAAGAAAAGATTTCAAAAATAACAATTATTCCAAGTACAAAAGGTGCTGGTGGTTACACATTGAGTATTCCTGAAGATACCATGTACCAAAGCAAAGATTATTTGTATAAAAGAATTATGGTACTATTAGGAGGAAGAGCAGCTGAAGAAATCATATTTGGTCAAGATCATATAACTACTGGTGCATATAATGATCTTCAAAAATGTTCACATATGATTTTTAATATAATAACTAAATATGGTATGGGAGAAACTTTAGGATTGTTATCCTTAGATGAATTATCAAGTTTAAAAGATTTAAATCAAAAAGATATACTTCTAGAATGTAAAAACATTATTGATTCACTATACAATAAAACTAAAATCTTACTTTTAGAAAATAAAGAATCTCTACATCAGCTTTCTAATCTTTTATTAGAAAAGGAAACTTTATACTACGAAGACCTTTTACAGTTTACAGTTGACAATTAACAGTTTACAGTAAAATAAATTTTCCCTTAAGGAAAAATAACTAACTTAAAAGCTTTCTGCCTCAGCAGAAAGCTTTTCTTTTAAATTATTAATTTTTTTAATGATTCCTAATACTATATAGATATTTACTTCACAGGCTCTAGATACTTATTGTTTCAGTATAGCAAGTTTGAGTTTTATTTATTACATAAAGTATGCATTTTGCCATCAAATAAAAATCGTATAAGATTAAGGAATCTTTGAACGACATTTACGTACTCTTAGTCTTACGAATTTGAAAAAAGTTATTTTAAAATTACTAATTCCTTTGGAATATTAATTTAAAAATCTTTTTTCAACATGAGTAAGACTTAGAGTACGTTATAGAAGTGAAGGATTCCTGTTCTTATACCGATTTTTATTTGCTGGCAACATATACTTATGGCAAAGAATTATTTTGTAAAGTGAATAGTTTCTAAGCAAGATATCATTTCCCGCAGCGGCTATTTTTCACCTGCGAAAGTTGAGTTCTTAATTATTAATTTTCTTTCTCTTATACTTGCCCCTTATCACTTGTCACTTTTTTTAAGTTGATAAGCAGCAAACTACTAACAACTCCTCCAACTAGTCCTCCAAAATGCCCAAAATTATCTATATTAGGAATAGATAATCCTATAATTACATTAATAAAAATTACAGATAAAATTTCTCTTTTAAACTGCTTTCCAGCAATATTTTTCATTTTAAAGCCTAATATTAATGCTGCTCCTAAAAGTCCGAAAATGGCACCAGAAGCTCCAATAGAAACACTATCTGAAAACATATAACTTACATATGAAGAAGCTATACCTGCTGTAAAATATATAATTATATATTTTATTTTCCCATAAATTTTTTCTATCAATGGTCCTAATGCATAAAGTCCATACATATTTAAAACTAAATGCATTAATCCACCATGTAAAAACATACAAGCAACTAATCTATAATATTGTCCACTAGCAATTAACGGATTATATTTTGCTCCTAAATATACTAATACTTGTATGTTACTATTAAATATGTTATGTGATAGATATGCTGTAATAATGTACATTAAAACATTAATTCCTATTAATATGTATGTTATTATAGGCACATCCTTATTATCTTTTCTGTTTTGTACATTAATATTTTGAACAATTTTGCCTATCTCATTTGCTTCTTCTGATACAAATTCATCAAAATAATAAACTTTGTTTTGTACAGTGTTATAGATTATTTTATCTTTAGATGTGTAAACATTACTTTCATTGTTTTCTTTTAAAAATACTTTTATTATCTTTATTTCATTGTGAATGTTATATTTAGATAAGATTATATTCTCAAATTTATTTTCATTATTACTATTATTTTCATCAAGAAAAATTATAAATTTTATTTCATCATCCTGCTCTTTTTTAACAGCCCAAAACATATGTTTACCATATTCATCAAAAAATTCTTCAATAGTATAACCATACATTCTAGATAAGTTATAAATAAAAAAATCTATTTTTTTATTATTCATACATCCCTCCAAGTACTATTTACTATATATTTTAAATATTTTACAATGCTACTTCTTCTATTCTTATATTTATTTCTGATAATAAATTTATTTCATAAAAAGATACTGCATTTTCATTTTCATCATAAAAAACTCTTACAACTGGTCTATCCGGGAAACCACTATTTTGATTTACTACATATCCCCTTGAACCATTTGATAGTTTTACACAACATCCTAAAGGATATACACAAAAAGTTTCTTTAAACTTATTTACTAACTCTTTATCAAAAGCTGAACTACTACCTGCTAATATAAGCTCATATGCATCATTAGGGCTAAATCTTTTCCTATAACACCGATTACTACTTACAGCATCATACACATCACATATAGCAACTATTTTACCAAATTTAGAAATAGCTTTATCACGAAGTCCATACGGATATCCTCTTCCATCTACCCTTTCATGATGCTGCTCAACTGCTTTTAAAATATCCTCAGACATCCATAATTTTTTTTCAAGAATTCTTCTTCCATATATAGGATGTTTTTTCACTTCCTCATACTCTTCATCTGTTAATTTTCCATCTTTACCTATTATTTCATAAGAAACATTCATCTTTCCTACATCATGTAAAATGGCACCAATTGCCAAATCTTTTAATTGATGCTTATCTAAGCCTGCTGTTATTCCTAAAAATGTAGACATGATACCTGTTTCCAAGCAATGTAAGTATGTGTAATTATCATAAGTTTTTATATCATAAAGACTTTTGTTTACATCTCCAGTTTCTACTATATGATGAACTAATTCTTCAACCTTATTACAACTTTCTTTTAACTCTTTCGAGCCTACTGTATTTACACCTTTAATAACTTTAGATATACTTTTTAATGTAGCTCTCTTAATTTGACTTAATCTCTCATCTTCTACCTTTACATCACTTAATCTCTCATCTTCTACATATATAAAATAAACTCCCAATTGTTTCAATTTTTCAATATAATTTCTTGAAAGCTTCACTCCTGCTCTCAATAATACCTGACCATCATCCCACAAAATACTTCTACCCAACACCTCATTTTCTTTTATCCGATTAATAAATTCTAACCTCATAACACACCTCTAAATATCATATTCTCAACAATATACTCATTATACATATGTTAATTTCCTTTTAATAACATAATACACCATTTTATATCTTTTTTCTACCTACATATTAAATGAAAATTGTCATATATAATTAATAAAAGTGTATATGGATATTTATATAGTATGTGAAGTAACTATAAAGTAAAAAGTAAAAAGAACAAAGTAGAAATAAGGACGATTTTTGTAACAATTAATAATTAAAAATGAATAATGAATAATGTTAGTTATTTTGCCCTAAGGCAAAATTTCCTTAATTATTAACTCAACTTTCGCAGTAAAAAAATACTGCTTAGCAAAGGGAAATGATATATTGCGTAAGAAACATTTGAACAAAGTTTACAAGTTCTTAGCTTTACGAATTTGAAAAAAGTTATTTTTTAATATGAGTAAAGCTTAGAACTTGTTACTGAAGTGAAAGGTTTCTAAGCAAGATATCATTTCCCGTAGCGGCTGTTTTTCACCTGCGAAAGTAGAGTTAATTATTTATTATTCATTATTCATTATTCATTATTTTTTTAGTAAAAATTTCTTTTCTTATACATCTTTTTATTTACTGACTTGATGAGCTTAGCCCTCAAGCATATCTAAAAGTTCATCAAATCTTTTAATTGTATCTTCTAAAGGTTTTGCAGTAGTCATGTCTACTCCTGCATTCTTTAATATCTCTATAGGATAATTACTTCCTCCACTCTTTAGAAAACCTTTATACTTTTCAACTGCCTCTTCTCCATTATCTAATATCATAGAACTAAATGAATTTGCTGCAGCATATCCTGTTGCATATTGATAAACATAAAAATCTGAAAAGAAATGAGGTATTCTTGCCCATTCCATATCTATTTCTTTATCAACAACCATTTCTTCACCAAAATACTTAACATTTAAATCATGCCATATCTTACACAAATCTTCACTTGTTAATGCATTACCTTTTTCTAACATTTCATGAGTTACTTTTTCAAATTCAGCAAACATTATTTGTCTAAATACTGTTGCTCTTATTCCTTCAAGTTGTTGATTTATAAGATATAATCTCTTATTATGATCTTTTTCCTTATCTATAAGATCCTTAATAAGTAAACATTCATTTGTAATTGATGCTACTTCTGCACAAAATAATTCATATTCTGAATAAATATAAGGTTGAGTTTTTCTTGAATAATAAGAATGTATAGAATGTCCCATTTCGTGTGCTAAAGTAGATACATCATCTAATTCATAATTATAGTTTAAAAGTACATATGGCATAGTATCATAGCATCCCCATGAGTAAGCTCCACTTCTTTTACCTTTATTCTGAAAAACATCTACCCAACCATTATTTATACCATTTGTAAAAATGTTTAGATATTCTTCTCCAAGTGGTTTTAAACCTTCTTTTGCAATTTCTACAGCCGTTTTAAATTCTATATGATCTTTTGGTGTATCTATAACCGGAACATACAAATCATACATATGAATATCATCTAAACCTAACATTTTTTTCTTAATTTTAACATATCTATGAAGTGAATCTAAATGCCTATTAATAGTATCTACAGCATTATCGTAAACCTCTAGAGATATATTATTAGGCTTTAATGAGCTTTCAAGGGCAGATGTAAATTTTCTTGTTTTAGCTGTAAAAATACAATTTTTCATAGAAGATGTTAATGCTGTTGCAAAAGTATTTTTATATTTATAATAAGTATTAAACAAATTTTCAAAAGCTGATTTTCTAACATTTCTATCTTTACTTCTTAAAAAATTAACATAATTACCTTCACTTAACTCTACTTCATTTTTGTTTTCATCTTTTATAGTTGGAAAAGTAATATCTGCATTGGCAAATACTTGTCTTATATTAGATGGAGCATTTAAACAATCTGAAACTGCTGCAAGTAATTCTTCTTTTTCTTTATCTAATGTATGTTCTTTCATTTTTAGTATATTTTTTAAATAAAAATCATACATTTTTAATTCTAAAATTTCATTTATTTCCTTTTCAATAACACCTTCTTCAAATGATAATATCTCTGGTTCAAAAAAGGCCTTAAAACTCATTACTTCTGCCCAGTATCCATCTATTTTATTTTTTAATGACTGAAATGTTGTATTGCCAGTATCCTCATCACTTCTTAAGTGTGCATAAACAAAAAGCTTATCCAGTAATCTTAAAACTTCCTCTTGAATCTTTAAAAACTCTAATAATTTACTAGCATCATGTAATTTACCACTAAATTCTTTAAGTTTAGGTGCCTTACTTTTTAATAGTTGAAAATCTTTTTCCCACTCATTGATATCTACATATACCTTTTCGATATTCCATTTATAATTACTATCAATCTCATCACGCTTTTTAATTTTTTTTATATTTTCCATAATAAACTACCATAAATAACAAATAAATTATTTACAGCAGCCTTCACCCCCTTTTTCTAAATTTTCTATAAATATATAATATCATACAAATTATTAAATTCCTATGAAGTTATTTTTATAATTTTATAAATATTTAATATTCTGTCTTTACTATTTTACATTTTTTGGATATGATATATGTATACACTGTTTTGGGAGGCAAAAATGAAAAAGAAACTATCTTTAATACTAATAATTTTACTTATTATTTCAATATTTTATTATAAATCAATTGAAAACAAAAATAAAGAATTACACTATGCTGTAGAAAAATATGCTACTTCAGGTTTTTTTAATGATTATAAATTGAGAAGACTTGACGAGTGGATACTTGAATTTTCCGATGGTAATATATGTATAGTTACAATTAAAGGCATGGAGTATAAAGCTCCTCATGATATAATAACCTACAAGATATTTTTAGAAAAAAATAAAAAAGGCATATGGAAATTAAAGAAATATTATAAATAGCTATCTATTATATTATTTCTTTATTCCTTGCTTTTTTTTACATTCTTCACATATTCCATTAAACTTTATTTCCTCTTCAATAAGTGTAAATCCAGTTTTGTTTTTTATCATTTCCTTAACCTGTGGCATTGGACAATCTATTTCTACTCTTTTATCACATAATTTACACCTAATTACGTGTTTATGACTATTTCCTTTATACATATAATTATATTTTCCTTCACCTAAATCAAACTTTTCTACTATTTCTTTGCCTTCAAATAAATCTAATGTCCTATATACTGTAGATAAATCTAACTCTATTCCTTGTTTTTTACAACATTCATACATATAATCTACACTTAAAGAATCCTCGCTTTTTATTATTATCTTCAAGATATTTAATCTAGCTTTAGTACATTTTATATTACTTTCTTTTAAAATTAATTTACACTTATCCATAACAATCACCTTATTTTATTATAAATCATCATAAATACGCCCACAATACATTTTTATAATTATATGAAACTATTTAAACAAATTTCGCTATCTCCGAGTAGCATTTGTTATTATCTAGTGAACTTTCCATCTAGTTGTATTAAAAAAATATCATTTTTATTCCAAAGATAATTAAAATAATTCCGCCGATATAATCTGCATAAGCACTTATTGCCTTTATCTTTTTTAAATATTTACAAATTGCAAAAGCAATTGATGTCATAATCCAAGTAACTATTCCTATGTATAAAGCATCTCTAAATATTATAAAATTACTATATATATTGTTAAGTGCTGTAAATCCTATAACCATAGCATCAATACTTACAGATATTCCAAGTATTAAATATGCCTTCTTATTCTCAATAAATTTATTATTACCTTCTTCAAATCCTTCCTTTAACATAATAATACCCACTATAGCTATTATTATTCCACCTAATATTTTAGGTACAGATACTATGTAAGTATTAAAAAAGAATCCTGCATACGCACCTCCTAATGCGCACAAAAATTGAAAAAATCCAAATGAAAAAATATACATTAGTCTTTCTCTTGTCTTTAACCCGGAAATACCTAAACTTATAGCTACCCCAAAAGCATCAAAAGAAAGTGCTAATGCTATTAAAGTTAATGAATAAAAACTCACTCTATCACATCCTTAATACATATTAATTAATAATTCAATTTTCTAGTTTTATAAATCTAAAAATATTTTACTACAAAACTAATAACTATACAAAAAAGTTAAAATAAAAAAGAATAAAGAACAAAATTCCGTTCTTTATCTTTTCACTGTTAACTGTCCTCTGTCATCTTTCCTCTGCTATCTTATTTCCTTTAGTATTTCAACCAAAAGCTTCCACACTCTTTGAGTTGAAGAAATACTTAAATGTTCACTTGGAGTATGAACATCATACATATTTGGTCCAAAAGAAATCATATCCATATCTTCAAACTTTCCTGTAAATAATCCACATTCAAGACCTGCATGAATAGCTGCTACTTCTGGCTTCTCATCAAATAAATTTCCATATACATTTTCACATACTTTTCTTAATTCTGAATCTGGATTATATTGCCATGCTGGATATGGTGCAATAGATTCAATTTCAGCTCCATATGTTTTAGCAAGTATCTCTTGTTTTTCATGTATTTCTTGTTTTAATGTATCTACTGAACTTCTTATACAACTATCAAATGCTATAAAATCTTCTTTTGTTATAACAACCCCTAGATTTGTTGAACTCTCAACTAATCCTTCAATAGCCATACTCATTGTTTGAACTGAATTTGGTATTAAACATAAAAGATAAACTGCTTTTTCAAGAGTATCTTTTGAAAATACTTTTTCAGGTTTACAATCTGATTTTTCTAAAACTACATTTACATCTTTATCTGAAGCTTCAAGTTCATTTTTAAATACAGCAGTCCAATTTTGTATCTTTTCTTCTAAAGCTTTTTTATTTTCTTCTTTTACTAATAAATTTATTTCAGCTTCACGTGGAATTGCATTAAATTTTGCTCCTCCATGTATTGAAACTACTTTAACATCCATAGAATGTATTACGTCATAAAGGAAACGTCCCATAAGCTTATTTGCATTACCTCTTCCTTTATTTATTTCCATTCCTGAATGTCCGCCTTTTAATCCACCTATTTTAACGATATAGTTAGAATATCCTTCACATACCTTTTCCCAAGAAATAGGAAGTCTTATTTCATCTCTAACTCCTCCTGCACAACTTACAAGAAGTTTTCCTTCTTCTTCAGAATCTATGTTTATAAGCATTCTTCCTTGTACATTTTTAGGATCTAATGCTTGTGCTCCACCCATTCCTGTTTCTTCTTCAGCTGTTACTAAAAGTTCAAGTGCTGGATGTTCTATATCATTAGACGCAAGAACAGCAAGACCATAAGCTACTGCTATACCATCATCAGCACCCAAAGTCGTTCCTTCTGTTCTTATAAAATCTCCATCTATTTTTAAATTTATAGGATCTTTTTCAAAATCATGTTTTGAACCTGCTTCTTTTGCACAAACCATATCCATATGTCCTTGAATTACTACTTTAGGAGCATTTTCATATCCTTTTGTTGCTTTTTTTCTTATGATAACGTTTAACGCTTCATCTTGAATCACTTCTAAATTATGTTCCTTAGCGAAGTTTACTAAATAATCACTTACAGCTTTTTCATTACCAGAACCTCTTGGAATCCTTGTTAAATCCTCAAAATATTTAAATACTTCATTTGGTTGTAAATTTTCTAATACTCTAGACATTACAATCACTCCTTATTTTTGTCTTTTCCTTATATGTTTATAATTGTGTAAAATTTATAATACACACTTTTTATAATAATACACAAATATTATAAACTATTATACGAAAAACTACTAGTCAATCTAAGATTATACACTATTTCCAATTAAGAATTAATAATTAAAAATTAATAATGAAGGTTGATTTTTGCTTTAGCAAAAATCTTTAATTATATATTAGTTATTTTTCCCTAAGGAAAAATTTCCTTAATTATTAATTATACATTATTAATTATCAACTCAACTTTCGCAATACAAAAATACTGTCTAGCGGAGGGAAATGATATATTGCGTAAGAAACATTTGAACAAAGTTTACAAGTTCTTAGCTTTACGAATTTGAAAAAAGTTATTTTTTCAATATGAGTAAAGCTTAGAACTTGTTACTGAAGTGAAAGGTTTCTGAGCAAGATATCATTTCCCGTAGCGGCTGTATTTCATTTGCCAAGGTTGAGCTATTAACTATTTTTTTAATATAGTGTATATTTTTTTTAAATATGTCAATACTACCATTTGATAGCAATTACTGATTCAACTTTTAATTCTATATTTTTTCCTAATAATATATTTATATTATTAGGAATTTTTCTTTATTCTCACACTTTTTCAATTCTCTTTTTTTCACATAAAGTAATTACTATAACAGATATTAATATCATAATACTCCCAATCACAATTGTAATAGTCATACTTTCCTTTAGAACTATTATTCCTAAAATCATACTTACTATAGGTTCTAACGTACTTAACACAGCAGCATTAGAAGAACCTATTATTTGAACACCTTTTAAAAATGTTACTAATGCTACTACTGTTGAAATAAATGCAATACCAAGCATACATAAAAAACTACAAAGTTTAATATTTAATACAAATTCATTTGTAACTTGTCCATAAATAAATAATATTGATGATACAAAAACAGATATATAAAAAGTAGCTAAAAAAGTATCCATATTTTTTATTTCACTATGTCCTACTCCTATAATATATAATCCATAAAAAATTCCTGATGATACTGCCAATATAACTCCCTTTATATCAATATTCGCATGGCTTCCTCCTACTAAACAGTATATTCCTATAACTGAACATAATAGTGCTATTACTTTACCTTTATATAATTTCTCTTTATAAATCAAAACTGCCAATACTGTTACTACTACAGGATATATAAAGTGCATTGTAGTAGCCATCCCAACTGACATATAATTATATGATAAAAATAATGTTAAACATGTAGCTGAATTGTTTATTGCTCCATATATAAAAATATGTACAAACTGTTTTTTGCTTAACTTTAAATTTAATTTTTTTATAAGAATGTAAGGAAATAATATTACTGCTGCAAGAAAAAATCTAAATACTAAAACAGTAACAGCATTAGCTCCATCGTTATACGCAATTTTTGCTAAAATAGGCATAATTCCAAAAGAAGCCGCTGAAAACATAATATAAAAAATTCCATTTATCTTTTTCATTATATCTTCTCCTTATAATATATTTACCCCATAAAAACACTCTTTATTTTAATCTAAGCCCATAATATTTTATCACATTTTTTTCATTTTTTAACTTATCTGTACAATTTAATCTTAAAATATGTATTCTTTTATGTATTTTTTCATTTTTTCTATAATAAAATATTGATATATATATAATAAATAATTGCAAACTACTTACAAATTATGAGTAATTTTTTTATTTTAATTAATTTTTTGACAATTCTAAATTTTTAATATATAATGTTGTAGTACTTTTATAATTTAATTAAATATTTGTTAATAATATTTATATTTAGTGTATATTAGGGAGGGATACGATGTTAAATAATACTTCATGTCTTGATAAAAGAAAAATAAAAACCATATTAAAAAAATATGATTTTTCTAAACAAAAACTTATATCCATATTACATGAAATTCAAAAATTAAGTACTGAAAATTACATTTCTGAACAACATGCAACTATAATATCTCAAGAATTAAACATTCCTCTTTCAGAAATCTACGACATAATGACATTTTATGATATGTTTGAACATAGACCTAGAGGAAAATATGTTATTGAAGTATGTAATAGTGCCCCTTGTCACGTTAGAAATTCTAAAAAAATGATAAGTACGTTAGAAAAATTACTTTCTATAAAAATGGGTGAAACTACAGAAGATAAATTATTTACACTAAAATATACAAGCTGTATAGGCGCCTGTAATATTTCACCTGCAATTAAAATTGGTGAAAACGTTTATGGAAATTTAACAGAAGAAAGATTAAAAATAATAATATCTAAATACAAGGAGGGTCATTATGAATAAAGTTACAAAATTGATCACTAAAAACTGTGGTATAATTACTCCTTATGTTATAGATGAATATGTAAAAACAGATGGATTCAAAGCATTACAAAAAGCTTTAAACATGAATCCCCTAGAAATAATTCAAGAAGTTAAAGAATCTAAACTTATGGGGCGAGGAGGTGCTGGATACCCTACAGGTACAAAATGGGAACAAGCACTTCATGTCAAAAATTCTCCTAAATATATAATGTGTAATGCTGATGAAGGTGAACCTGGAACATTTAAAGATAAAATAATACTAGATCAAGACCCATTGAGATTAATTGAAGGAATGATAATTGCTGGTTATGTATTAAATTCAAATAAAGGATATATTTATATAAGAGGAGAATACCCTAAATCTCAAAAAATAGTAACTACTGCTATTGAAAACGCTAAAAAAGCTGGTTTTTTAGGAAAAAATATATTAAATAGTGGCTATGATTTTGATATTGAAGTTTTAGGGGGTGCCGGTGCCTATGTAGTAGGTGAAAATTCTGCTTTAGTTGAATCCTCTGAAGGTAATGTTGGTCGTCCTAGAATTAAACCTCCTTATATAAAGGTACAAGGTCTTTACAAAATGCCTACTTTAGTTAATAATGTGGAAACTTTCGCTTCCATTTCTTATATTGTTTTAAATGGTGGAAAAAACTATGCAAAGTATGGAACTGATTCAAGTGGAGGAACAAAACTTATATGCCTATCAGGTAACGTTAATAATAGAGGTGTTTTTGAAGTTCCATTTGGAATAACTCTTAGAGAAATAATTTATGATATAGGACAAGGAATTCCAGAAAATAAGAAATTTAAATTTGCCCAAATTGGAGGCTCTTCTGGCGCCTGTATTAATGAAAAAATGTTAGATATACCTCTTTGCTATAAATCTTTTAAAGAAAATGGTATAAGCATAGGCTCTGGTGCTATTCTAGTAGCAGATGAATCAAACTGTGTAGTTGACTTTTTGAAAATTATATCTGAATTCTTTGTTCACGAATCTTGTGGAAAATGTACACCTTGTCGAGAAGGCAATAAACAGATTTTAAATATTCTTAAGAAATTTCAAAGTGGTACTGCTACTCACGAAGACTATATGACACTTTATAAATTGATGGAAGCTATGAAATATGCATCATTTTGTGGATTAGGTAAATCAGCACCAAATGCATTAGCATCTTGTTTAAAATTATTTAAATCTGAATTCGACAATCATATATACCATAATTGTAGTGCTAATGTTTGTTTTTCACAGGAAGGAGTGAATTAAATGAGTTTAGTAAATTTAAAAATAAATAATAAAGATGTCAGTGTACAAGAAGGAGTTTCTATTTTACAAGCAGCCAAAAAATTAGATATTAAAATTCCTACTCTATGTTATTTAGAATGTCAAGAAGTAAAAGGTAATTGTCGTATATGTATTGTTGAACTTAAAAATAGAAATAAAATTGTTGCTTCATGTTCTACTCCAGTATACGAAGGTATGGAAGTTCTTACAAATACAAAAAAAGTAAGAGCAATAAGAAAAACAATTTTAGAACTCATGCTTGCAAATCATCCAAAAGATTGTTTAACTTGTATACGCAATGGTAACTGTGAACTTCAAACATTAGCATATGAATACAATATTAGAAAAATACCTTTTGAAAGAACTCAACATTCACTTCCAATAGACAATACTAATCCAGCTATAATTAGAGATCCTAATAAATGTATAAAATGTGGCCGCTGCGTAGAAGTTTGCCACAAAGTTCAAAACATGGGAATAATAAATTTTGCAAATAGATCTCATGAATATACTGTTACTACACCTTTTGGTAAAACTTTAGATCAAACAAATTGCTTGTTATGTGGTCAATGTACAACTGTATGTCCTGTAGGTGCTATTTATGAAAAAGAGGATGTAGATAGAGTTTGGAACGCTATATATAATCCAGAATTGCATGTAGTTGTTCAAACTGCACCTGCAGTACGAGTATCACTTGGTGAAGAGTTTGGATATGAACCTGGTACTATAGTTACAGGTCAATTAGCATCTGTTTTAAGAAAATTAGGCTTCAATAAGGTATTTGACACTAACTTTTCAGCAGATCTTACAATAATGGAAGAGGCTAGTGAATTGATAGAAAGAATTAAATCAAAAGGTCCTCTTCCTCTAATGACATCTTGTAGTCCAGGATGGATAAATTATATAGAAAAAGTAGAGCCTTCACTAATACCTCATATTTCAAGTTGTAAATCACCACAACAAATGTTTGGTGCTATAGCAAAAACTTATTATTGTAAAAAAGTTAATATTGATCCATCAAAAGTATTTGTAGTATCAGTTATGCCTTGTACAGCTAAAAAATATGAATGTACAAGAGAAGAAATGAAATCTAGTGGATTTAAAGATGTAGATGCAGTAATAACTACTAGAGAACTTGCTCGAATGATTAAAGAACTAGGTATTGATTTAAAAGATGTAGATTGTGAAGATTTTGACTCTCCTCTTGGTGAATCTTCTGGAGCAGGTGCTATCTTTGGAGCTACTGGTGGAGTTATGGAAGCAGCACTTAGAACTGCCTATGAAGTCTTAACAGAAACTGAGCTTAAAGATTTAGATTTCACAGAAGTAAGAGGTATGGATGGTATAAAAGAAACTTCTGTAACTTTAAATGGACTTGAATTAAAAGCTGCTGTTGTCAATGGTATAAAAAACGTTCAACCAATTATAAAAAAAATAAAAGATGGAACTTGTGATTATCATTTTGTAGAAGTTATGTGTTGTCCTGGAGGATGTATTGGTGGCGGTGGTCAACCAATAGGTGGTTCAGAAATCAAACAAAAAAGACTTGAAGCTATATACCGAGAAGATAAAAATAAAAAAATACGAAAATCACATGAAAATCCTGAAATACAAAAACTTTATAATGAATTTTTAATAAAACCTTTAGGAGAAAAATCTCATAAATTATTACACACTAAATACAAAAAGATATAAACAAAATTAAAGAACAAAGTGCAAACTTTGTTCTTTAATTTTGTTATTATCTAAATTCATCCGGTCTTTCATCTTCTAAATTGAAATAATACAATAAAGCTTTTACTATTCTCTTTGATGCTTTACCATCTCCATATGGGTTTATTGCATCACTCATTTTTTCATATACAGCTTTATCAGTTAATAATTCTTGTGCATTTTTAATTAAATTATCAAAATTTGTTCCAACAAGTCTTACAGTTCCTTGTGTAACTCCTTCTGGTCTTTCTGTTACATCTCTTAGTACTAAAACAGGTTTTCCTAAGTGCGGAGCTTCTTCTTGCAATCCACCTGAATCAGTCATAAGCATATAAGATTTATTCATTAAATTATGAGTCTCTTTTGTGTCTTGAGGTGGAAGTAAATGTACCCTTTCTACACCTTTTAAGTGTTTTTCAGCTACATCTTTAACAATAGGATTTAAATGAACTAAATATACAAGTTCAACATCCTCATTATTTTCTACTATGTGTTTTAGAGACTTACATATATTTTCTATGCCTTCTCCCCAATTCTCTCTTCTATGAGCTGTCACCATGATAACTTTCTTATTATCATAATCAATATTATTAAGTTCCTCATTTTTAAATCTATAATCTTCTTCAACAGTAGTTGACATTGCATCTATTACAGTATTTCCTGTAATATATATATTTTTTTCTTCTACTCCTTCATTTAAGAGATTATTTTTGGCTCCTTTTGTTGGTGCAAAATGTATATCCGCAATAGCACCTGTTAACTTTCTATTCATTTCTTCTGGATAAGGAAAATACTTATCAAAACTTCTAAGTCCAGCTTCAACATGACCTACTTTTATTTTTTGATAAAAACCTGCAAGTGAAGAAACAAATGTTGTTGTTGTATCTCCGTGAACCAAAATAATATCAGGTTTATACTCATTAAATATCTCTTCAAGACCTTGAAGAACTCTATTAGTTACTCCTGTAAGGGATTGTTTGGACTTCATTATGTCCAAATCATAATCTGGTTTAATATTAAATAAATCTAAAACCTGATCAAGCATTTCTCTATGCTGAGCTGTAACACACACTTTTGATTCTACATTTTTATTTTTATCTAATTCTTTTACTAATGGAGCCATTTTAATAGCTTCTGGACGAGTACCAAATATAGTCATTACCTTAAGTCTATTCATGCTTTCACTCCTTATTAATCTATCATTTCCATTTCAGATTTTGATACAGTTCTATTGTGAACTGTATGACACCACTCTTTTTCATTTCTTCTAAAGAACCCAATAATAGAAATTGGTATCCATGTTAACCCATACAATGGTAAATATATAAGACTTATAAAATTCTTTAAAGGTATTTTTTCTGATATTAATACTATTATTGGTACTCCCCATGAAAAAAATACACCTAAATACCAAAACCAAGCTGGAACATAATACCCAATAAAACCAAAACCAGTTGGATAAAATGTTTGTATAAACGCCATAAACATAACAAAAAAGTTTAAAATAATTCTTGATGGTTGTAAAAGATATATTGCTCCATCTATACAATTTATATCAAATTCTTTTAAACCTTTTTTAAGTAATTTTCCTGTATAATTCATGCAAACATCCCAGTGTCCTTGAAGCCATCTAACTCTCTGTTTCCATGAAGCTTTAAAACTTAATGGTTTTTCATCATAAACCTTACAATCATGAGCCCATACAGGTCTTATTCCTCTTAAAAGACATCTCATTGTAAACTCCAAATCTTCAGTAAGGCTTGTAGCACCCCATCCCATCTCTTTTAAAGTATTATATTCAATACAAATTCCTGTTCCACCTAAAGCTGAATACATACCTAAATTGTATCTTGCAAGTTGGAACATTCTATTTACAGTCCAATAAGCTACTGCATAAGATGCAGTTATCCAAGTATCACTAGGATTTTTACTATCTAAATACCCTTGAACAACTTTATAACCTTTTATTAATTTATTATTCATTTCTTTCAGGAAATTTTTAGATACCAAATTATCAGCATCAAACATTAGTATACCATCATATTTTTCATCCATCTTAAATAATCTATCAAAAGCCCATTCTAAGGCATACCCCTTACCTTTTTTCGTGTCATTAAATCTTTCCCAAGCATTACCACCATGTTCCTTAACAATTTTCGCAGTATTATCGTTACAATTATCACAAATAACATATATATCATACATATCCTTTGGATAATCCACTTCTTTCAAATTGTCTACAATTTGTCCTACAACTGCTTCCTCATTATGTGCTGCAACAAATAGTGCAAATCTTTTTTCTGGTTTATAATTTTTTCTTTCTCTTTTTTTATAAAGCCCAAAAACAGATATAATTGCATAATACATACTAAAAAATCCA
Organism: Haloimpatiens myeolchijeotgali; assembly: GCF_042688525.2. GTDB lineage: Bacteria > Bacillota > Clostridia > Clostridiales > Clostridiaceae > Haloimpatiens. Next base: position 851,886 of record NZ_JBHWAB010000001.1, on the reverse strand, counting down.
ACAATTATTTGGAAAAATAAAAACAAATAATTCAATACTTGATTTATCATCTAAACACCTCTTTCCTTAACTACTTAACTTTATTTAAAGTATACTCAATTATATTGTTATAAACTAAATTACTCTTTTTAAAGATTTCCTCTTCCACTATCATATGTGTCATATATGGTTTTTGAAGTATTCCATCCTTTTTAATAAAAAATTTAATTCTAACTTCACCCTTTATGTCTTCTTTTTTATATACATTCATACCCATAGAAGAATATTCTATAGGAAACTTTTTTTCATATATATATTGTCCATTTTTTTTAGATACATATTGTGTCCTCCAATATATTGATTTATTACCTGGAGAAAAATATAATAAATCATAAATATTACTGTCAACTTTGTTGTTTTCCTCTGGAAATATTACTTTTTTTGTTCCTTCATTTTCTTTAAGGGAATAAGTATTTTTTTCGCTATCTACTAGTAAGTAATTAAGTTTCTCATCTTCCAATATAATTTGTCCTCTATCCACATCTTTAGAAAAAGTTCCCTTAATTCTTAAATCATCCAAATTTTTAAATTGCTTTATTTCAATTTTATTTTTTGTGATATTCATTGTACCTTCATAATTATATTTTGAATCCATTACTGCTTTTAAAATTATATTATTAGGTATTAAGTAATCTTTATAAAACATCCAAAAAGCAAAACCCAAAATACTAAAAATTAATACTAAATAAGTTTCTATCTTATATTTCTTCATAATTTTGGCTTGGTTGTCCAAGCTTCACCTCCTTTTCATTTGTTTGTATTTATAATAAATTTTAATAGATAAAACAATTAACAATTTTAATTAATGAAATCCATATTTCATTGTTAACAAAAATTTAATTGTATTTATAATTATATTATATTCTCCTAGTTAAAATCGACTAAATATCAAATATTTTATGAGGGAACTAGAGGTTATTCGACATGTTTTTTCATTATATATTTTTTTATTCATATTAATATATTATGTGGATTCATAGTAATATTCTGGTCTGATTATTTAATATTTTCTTAAAATTGATACTATTTTTGGGAAAATTAATGCTTAACATGAAGATAAAAGTCACATATTCCATAAAAAAACTTCTACACTATAAGTGAAATTTTCAAATCAACTTATAGCATAGAAGCCCTTGTCCATTAATATACAAACAGTACTTTCCAAAATATCTTAAAAGTATATCCTGCAATTAAAATTGCAGCTATAAAATAAATGTATGTTCTTCTTTTATATTTAGTTCTAATTCCACATTCTATTGCTTGTACCATAAGCAATGCTGCTAATAAAAACATATTTGCTGCAGCTAATCTTGCCTTTGCTAATGGAATTAAACTTTTATTAAAAAGCATAATACAAGAAATAATAAGCAATGCTCCTATCATTACAAACTTTATTAACTCCACTGGATTAGATAATTTCTTTAGTCTTTTGTTCATAATTGCCTCCTCTACTCTTTCTTGTTAATTATTCCACATCTATAATATCCTAGCAAAGAGTATTTTGCAAATACATACTTACCTTAATAAATCATTGCTTCTTCAACAAAAATTCCATATAAATACTATTTTTATTCTAATAAAATTAAAGTTAAAATTAAAAACGATAATTAAATTTTAAGTATAATTAAATTTTTTTGTTAAATTCAGTGTACCAGAACCATTTATTTATTATTTTAACGTAAAATATTGTAGAATTTTTTTATATTCCGTGCTACTATTATTATAGATTTACAAAATGAACAATATTCTAGAGAGGTATGCTTAATGTTATTTTCAGAATTTTTTATTTGTAACTCCATCGAAGCTTTTTTAACTTTTGCAGTTGGATTAAGTTTTATAGGCATTTATATAAAACCTAACAAACTAATGTTTATAAGTTTTCTAGGGGGATTTTCCATTACTTTAATTAGAATGTGGTATATAATGAATAACATTCCTTTAGGAACCCATACTTTTTTTATTTTTAGTATTTTTATCATTTTGCTTACTACAATACTAAAGCAAAAATTATTTCACAGCTTTATAGCTGTATTAATTAGTACTTTTTTAATACTGTGGGGTGAAGCACTTGTATGTATTTTATTTAAGAATTTTGTTCCCTATATAGGAATAAAGTTTGGTGCAAGAATATTAATATTCCTAGTATCTCATATTTTTTTAATACTAATATTTTTTATAACATATATATTTAAGAAACCTATTTTTAATCTTAACACTCTTAAATAATAGTCGGGGATGATGCATATGAAATTTATTCACAGAGCATATATATTAATAGTATTAATCTTATTACAAAGTTGTATAGTATTATTATTATCAAATAAAGTAATAATTAATTCATTAAATATATCCAATATTCTTATAAACTATCCTTTAGTAATATCTATAATCATAAACTTATTAGGACTTAGTTCTATTATTTGCATTTACTATATTATTTCTTTCTTGAAAAAAGAAAAAAAATCTATAGAACAATTACATAACTCTAAAGAAGTTATAGAAGCTCTACGTGGACAAAAACATGATTTTCAAAATCATCTTAATATAATTTCTGGTTTAATACAACTTAATAAACCAGAAAAAGCTTTAGAATATACACACTCTATTTGTGGAAAAACTAACGAAATATTTTCTATATCTAAAATAAACAATATGGAAGTTGCTGCATTATTATATAGAAAATATGCAATTGCAGAAAACAAGGGAATCAATGTAGAATTAGATATTGACTCATACTTAGAAAATATACACATAAATTCTATAGATCTTTGTAAAATATTATTTAATCTCATTGATAATGCAATACATGAATTAGAAAATTGTAAGGAAGATGAGAAAATATTATCTATACAAATATCAGAAATAAAAAATGAATATATTATTACAATAATAAATTCTTATCCTATACTTTCAGAAGATTTATATGATAAAATATTTCAATGTGGCTTTACTACTAAAAAAGCAAGTAGTCATGGTTATGGATTAAATATAGTAAAACAACTTGTAAACAAAAATAATGGAACTATTACTGTTGAAAGTTATGATGGAGTCGGAACCATATTCACAGTATTTTTGCCTATGAAACAAACACAATAAATATCCAGTTGTATAAGATTAAGTAATCATTTAATAACAATTAAAAATTAATAATTATTCATTCAACTTTCGCAGTAAAAAAATACTGCTTAGCGAAGGGAAATGATATCTTGCGTAAGAAACATTTGAACAAAGTTTACAAGTTCTTAGCTTTACGAATTTGAAAAAAGTTATTTTTTAATTACTGATTCCTACGGAATATTAATTAAAAAATCTTTTTTCAATATGAGTAAAACTTAGAACTTGTTACTGAAGTGAAAGGTTTCTAAGCAAGATATCATTTCCCGTAGCGGTTGTTTTTGACCTGCGAAAGTTGAGTTATTCATTATTTAGTTGACTAATTACATAACTTAAGGGATGTCTAAAATCTATTTTTAGACATCCCCTTTTAAATAGTTATCTTAAAGAGCCTTTATCCTTTTAGAAAAGTATCACCCATTAAATATTTATCAACATATTTAGCTGCACTTCTTCCTTCACTAATACATTTAACAACTAATGATTGACCAGTTCTATTATCCCCTGCTGCAAATACACCTCTTAAATTCGTCATATAATTTTCATCTGTAGATATATTTCCCCTTTTATCAAGTTGTAACCCTAGTTCCTCTATTAACCCATCATGTTTAGGATGTAAAAATCCCATTGCAAGTACTACTAAATCTATTTCCACTTCAAATTCACTATTTGGAACTTCTTTCATAATCATTTTTCCATTTTCATCTTTAATCCATCTTACCTTTGCCCCTACTAATTTGTTTACTTTACCTTTTTCTCCTATGAACGCTTTAGTTAAAATATTCCACTCTCTTTTACATCCTTCCTCATGAGATGTAGTTGTTTTAAGAATTCTAGGATATGTTGGCCAAGGCATTGAATCATCTCTTTCTGCTTCAGGTTTAGGCATTATTTCAAATTGATATACATTTTTAGCACCTTGTCTAATAGCCGTTCCAATACAATCTGAACCAGTATCTCCTCCCCCTATAACCACAACATTTTTATCTCTTGCATTTATGTTCTTTTCAACTTTTTCACCTGAATTTAACTTATTTTGTTGAGGCAGATATTCCATAGCAAAGTAAACTCCTTCAAGATCTCTTCCCTCTACCTTTAAATCTCTTGGAATACTTGACCCACAGCACAATACTACTGCATCAAAATCATCTAATATTTTTTTTACAGATATATCCTTTCCAACTTCAATATCCGTTTTAAAAATTACTCCTTCTGCTTCCATAACAGCAATACGTCTATCTATAATATTTTTTTCTAATTTAAAATCTGGAATTCCATACCTTAATAATCCACCAACTCTTTCAGATTTCTCAAACACAGTTACTTCATGCCCCACAGAATTCAATTCATCAGCTGCCGCAAGCCCTGAAGGCCCTGAACCAATAACCGCTACCTTCTTACCTGTTGTTACTTTTGGAGGATTCGGTTTTACCCATCCATTTTTATAAGCATTCTCTATAATAGTTAATTCTATCTCTCTTATAGAAACTGCTTTTCTGTTTACTCCAAGAGTACATGCTGCTTCGCAAAGTGCAGGACATACCCTTCCAGTAAACTCTGGAAAATTACTTGTAAGGCTTAATCTTTCATATGCTTTTTTCCAGTCATTTTTATATACCATATCATTCCAGTCAGGAGTTAAATTACCTAAAGGACATCCCCAATTACAAAACGGAGTACCACACTCCATACATCTAGCAGCTTGTATTATCATTTCATCATTACTAAGAGGCTCATATATCTCATTATAATCATTTATTCTCTCTTTAACAGAACGCTTATTGTATTTTTTTCTTTCATACTCTTTAAATCCTGTTAGCTTTCCCATTTGTACACCGCCCCTTCTTAACCTACATTACTTTTCTTTGTATTTTTCTCTAGTATTTCTTTATATGCACTTGAAACTACTTTTTTAAATTTACTCTTATACTTATTCCAATTATCCAAAATTCTTTTAGCCTTTTCACTATTTGTATATTCATAATGTTTAGATATAAGATTATATACCTCTTCTTCATCATCACTATTATTTAAAACTAGTGCTTCAAGGGTTTCTTCACCACATTTTTCATAAAAATCATCCTGTTCATCAAAAATATAAGCAATACCACCACTCATACCTGCTCCGAAGTTTCTACCTACATTTCCAAGTACAACAATTCTACCTCCAGTCATATATTCACAACAATGATCTCCAACACCCTCAACCACAGCATTTACTCCACTATTTCTAACTCCGAAACGTTCTCCTACTATTCCATTTATATATACTTCTCCCTTTGTAGCTCCATATAAAATTGTATTTCCAGCTATAAAATTTTCTTCTGCCTTAAATGCTCTATTATAAGGAGCCTTAATAATTATTTTACCTCCTGATAATCCTTTACCCACATAATCGTTAGCTTCTCCTTCAAGTATAAGAGTAAGACCTTTAGCTCCAAAAGCTCCAAAACTTTGTCCTGCAGAACCTATAAATTTAAATACAATTGTATCCTCTTTAAGACCATTTTCTCCATGATTTTTTATAATCTTACCACTCAACATTGTACCTACTGTTCTGTCTGTATTTTTAATTTCAAAACTTCCTTTAACAGATTTTTTATCCTCAAGAGCAGGTTTTGCAATTTGAATCAGATTATGATCCATTGCTTTATCAATTCCATGATCTTGCTCCAATACACAATAAGGCTTTATTCTTTTTGGCATATCAGGTTTGTATAAAATATTAGAAAAATCAATTCCTTGTGCCTTCCAATGTTCTACTGCATCTTTAACTTTTAATTTATCTACTTTTCCTATCATTTCATTCACAGTTCTAAAACCTAATTTAGCCATATTCTCTCTAACTTCTTGTGCAATGAATGTAAAGAAATTAATTAAGTATTCTGGTTTACCTTTAAAGCATTTTCTAAGTTCTTCATCTTGTGTTGCTATACCCATATCACAAGTATTACAATGACACTTACGAAGCATAGTACATCCTAAAATCACAAGTGCTGTAGTTGCAAATCCAAATTCTTCTGCTCCAAGTAACGCTGCTATTACAACATCTCTACCAGTCTTAAGCTGACCATCTGTTTGAAGTCTAACCCTACTTCTTAAATTATTTAACATAAGAACTTGATGAGTTTCAGAAAGCCCAATTTCCCAGGGAATACCTGCACATCTTATAGATGAAAGTGGTGCGGCTCCCGTTCCTCCATCATGTCCACTTATTAATATTACATCCGCATGTGCTTTTGCAACACCCGCAGCAATAGTACCTACTCCAACTTCTGAAACAAGTTTTACACTTATTCTGCTTCTTGGATTAACTGATTTCAAATCATATATAAGTTGTGATAAATCCTCTATTGAATAAATGTCATGATGAGGTGGTGGTGAAATTAAATCAATTCCTGGTGTTGAATGTCTAAGTTTAGCTATATAATCATTTACCTTTTTACCTGGAAGATGTCCACCCTCTCCTGGCTTTGCCCCTTGAGCAACTTTAATTTGAAGTTCATCTGCATTAACTAAGTAATTAGTTGTAACACCAAATCTACCTGCTGCTACCTGTTTAATTGCACTTCTTCTACTATCTCCATTACCATCTGCTTTAAATCTTATTGAATCTTCGCCACCTTCTCCAGTATTACTTTTAGCTCCAATACGATTCATAGCTATTGCAATTGTTTCATGTGCTTCTCTACTTATAGAACCCAATGACATTGCTCCAGTACAAAATCTTTTTAAAATTTCTGAAACAGGCTCTACTTCTTCAATTGGAATAGAATTTCCATATTCAATATCTAAAAGCCCTCTTAAGGTACATAAATTTTTGCTTTGATTATTAATACGTTTTGCATAATCCTTATACATTTCATAATTATTTGTTTTTGATGCTGCTTGAAGCTTATATATACTTTCTGGATTAAATAAATGAAATTCTCCATTTTTTCTCCACGAATATAGTCCTCCAACATCCAGCTCTGACACTGGCTTTCTTAACCTATTAAATGCATGTTTATGTCTTAACAGAACTTCCTTAGCTATTATTTCTTCGCCAACCCCACCAATTCTAGATGTAGTTCCTTCAAAATATTTATTTATAAATTCTTCATTTAAACCAAGTGCTTCAAAAATTTGAGCACCATGATAACTTTGTATTGTACATATACCCATTTTGGATAATATTTTCAAAAGACCTTTATTTAGTGCTTTAATATAGTTATCAACTGCTTTTTCTTTATCATTATCTTTAATTTCTCCTTGCAGCACCATATTTTGTATACTTTCATATGCTAAATATGGATTAACAGCAGTAGCTCCATAACCTATTAACAACGCAAAATGAGTAGTTTCTCTTGCTTCTCCTGTTTCAACAACTATAGAAATTTTAGTTCTTGTTTTTTTCTTTATTAAGTATTGATGAACAGCAGATACAGCAAGTAAACTAGGTATAGCTGCTTCATATCCATCTACTTTTCTATCACTTAAAATTAATATATTATATCCTTCTTCTACACGCTTAGAAGCTCTTTCACAAATTAACTTAAGTGCATTTTTAAATCCTTCTATTCCACTATCAGCCTTAAATGTTATTGGTATAGTTGAAGTTTTAAAATCTTTATTTCTTAATGATCTTATTTTTGCCATATCTTCATTTGATAAAACTGGTGTATCAATTTCTATAAATCTATGATCTGAAAGCTCTTTATTAAGTATGTTACCTTGATCTCCTATATAGTTTTTAAGAGACATTACAACTCCTTCTCTTATAGGATCTATAGGAGGATTAGTAACTTGTGCAAACAACTGTCTAAAATATGAAAATAACAATTGAGATTTATTTGATAGAACGGCTAGTGGAGTATCATTTCCCATTGCTCCAATAGGCTCTTTTGCATTTTCTGCCATATATCCTAATATAGTATTTAAATCTTCTAGTGAATAGCCAAACGCCTGCTGTTTTTCTTTTAAAGCTTCACTATTTATTTGTTTCTTTTCATTAATTACTTCAATGCTATCTAATATAAGTTTGTTTTTATTAACAATTTCTTTATATGTCTTGCTGCTACATAAATTTTTCATTATTTCACTGTGTTCTAAAATCTCACCATTTCTAGTATCAACTAAAAGCATTTTTCCTGGTTCAAGTCTTCCTTTTTTCAACACATCTTCAGGTTTAAATTGTATAACTCCTGCTTCTGAAGCCATAACAATTTGTCCACTTTTAGTTATTATATACTTAGCAGGTCTTAATCCATTTCTATCAAGAGCTGCACCAATTTTTTCTCCGTCTGTAAAAAATACAGCAGCTGGTCCATCCCAAGGTTCAATTAGTGATGCATTATATTCATAAAAAGCTTTTTCATCTTCACTTATAAATTTATTGTTTTCCCAAGCTTCTGGAATAAGCATTCTCATTGCATGTTCTACATGTCTTCCATCTTTAACAAAAAGTTCAAAAGCGTTATCTAAAGAGGCTGAATCACTGGAATTAGGAGTTACTATAGGAAACATTTTTGAAAGCTTGTCTCCAAAATATTCTGACTTTAGGACACCTTCTCGTGCATTCATCCAATTTCTATTTCCTCTTATAGTATTAATTTCTCCATTATGAGCTAAATATCTAAATGGTTGAGCCAAATCCCAAGTTGGAAAAGTATTAGTACTAAATCTTTGATGTACAAGAGCTACTGCACTTTTAAAATTTATATCATTTACGTCAACATAAAATCCACTTATCTGATCTGCTAACAACAATCCTTTATACACTATTGTTTTTGATGATAAACTACAAATATAAAAATATTCACTATTTCTCTTTACTAATTTTTTAACTTCATTTTCAACCCTTTTTCTAATAATATATAACTTTCTTTCAAATTCATCCTGTGTACATTTACCTTTTGCTATAAAAATCTGTCTTATTATAGGTTCAGTTCCTTTTGCTGTTTCACCTATACCCCTATTATCTGTAGGAACATTTCTCCACCCTAATATTTTTTGATCTTCTTCCTCGATAATTCTCTCAAATATACCTTCACATTGATATCTGAGTGCTGGTTCCTTAGGCAAAAATGTCATACCTACAGCATATTGTCCACACTCAGGTAATGAGATTCCCAAATTGTCACAAGTAATTCGAAAAAATTCATCTGGAATTTGAACCATTATACCTGCTCCATCACCTGTTTTAGGATCTGCTCCAACCGCTCCTCTATGCTCTAAGTTCACTAAAATCTGCAATCCTTTTTTTACAATACCATGGGTTTTTTCACCTTTTATATTAGCTATAAAACCAACTCCACAATTATCCTTCTCAAACTGCGGATCATAAAGTCCTTTCTTTTCTGGTAAGCCTTTATAATTCCCCATACCTTCACCTCCGATATTTTCCTTTGTTTTTAAGTACCACTTTGTAAACGTTATGAAATATTTATAATGTTGAAATTGCATTTTGAACTATATTAAATTTAAAATTATTACTATACACTTGGCAATTAATAGAATTTTTCTTATATAAAATTTTAAAATATATTTTTTATTATATATTTATTTTTGCAAGTTTTCAATGATTTTCTTGCATTTTTCTTACATTATTTTTACTTGTACCTAGTACTACCTGATTTGGCATAAATTTTACACTGACAAACCGTTGTTTTTTTTGTTACCATTTTGTTAATTGTGTTTAAAAATATTTTGTTATACTAATATTCGTAATTTCTATTATTGTCGAGGAGGTAAATAAAATTGTCGAACAAAAGAAAAAAAAGTAGTAAAGTTAAAAAGTTTATTATATTTTCCTTTATTATAATTTTGCTAGTGGGGTTTGGAAGCTACTTTTATGCACATTCCTTATTAAACAAGGTTCAAAGGAAAGAAATTTCTAAAAATGACAGTGATTTGGGTATAACTAAAAAAACAACAAATAATAATAACCAAAATAATAGCGAAGAAATCATTAACATAGCACTATTTGGTTTAGATAGAAGACAAAAGAGTGATATAGCTCATTCAGATAGTACTATAATTCTTACTATTGATAAAAAACATAAAAACATCAAACTTTCTTCTATTATGAGAGATACTTATGTAGAAGTAAAAGGTCATGGTAAAACTAAATTTACTCATGCTTATGCATATGGCGGTCCTGAATTAACACTTTGGACTTTAAATCATAATTTTAATTTAGACATTAGACATTATGTTTCTGTGGACTTCTTTGATCTTGAAAAAATCATTGACATACTTGGTGGCGTAACAATAGATGTAAAACCAAATGAAGTTAAATATATTAATAAATATATGAAAGAAACCTCTAATCTTCAACATAAATCAATACCTATATTAAATAATTCTGGTGTTCAAGTGTTAAATGGAAGACAAGCTGTATCTTACGCTAGAATACGTTCTACAGGCGGTGGGGACTATGAAAGAACTGCTAGACAAAGAACTGTTCTTAACGCTATAGTAAACAAACTTAAAAATACAAGTATTATTGAATATCCTTCACTAGTTTCAAAACTTCTTCCTTTTGTAGAAACTGATATGGATTCTGATTATATGTTAAATCTAGGAAAAGACATATTAATGTCTAACATAAAAGATGTAAAACAATCTAGATTTCCTCTTGATTCAGAAAGCAAAGGACAAATGATAAATAAAGTTTGGTATCTAGTTACAGATATAGATGCTACAACTAACCAGATTCACGACTTTATCTATAAAGATATCCAACCTGAAGCTAATAAATCTTCAACTAAAAAACAATAATATTCAAGGGACGGTTCTTCAATTTTAACAAAAATGCTTAAAATTGAAGAACCGTCCCTTTATTTTTTATGAAATCACATCTTTAATTTTATGGTACACTATCTTTATTATAGGGTAATAACCAGGCTCACTAACTCTTTCCTCAAATTGTTTTTCAGTTAATAGTCCTCTAGCAAATACTCTATCTAAACTATATAATCCGTCATCTTTCTCTGCCCAAGTTTCATTAATTCTAAACGCTAATCTATATCCTCCAGCCTTGCAGGCTTTTATTGTATCTTCATTAAATTCTCCATAAGGATATGCTAAATATCTAACCTTTTTATTTAACAATTTTTCTAATTCTTTTTTAGAACTCTCTAACTCATCTAATTGCTTTGAATAGCTTAACTTAGACAAATTTTCATGATTTGCTGTATGTGATTGAATATCAAAACCATTTTTATTTAATTCTTTTAATTGATTTAATGTTAAGTACTCACCTTGTCCAATTTTATTTGTAATCATAAATATAGTAGCCTTAAACCTATATTTTTTTAATATAGGATATGCATTCTCATAGTTATCTTTGTATCCATCATCAAAAGTTAGAACTACAGATTTTTTAGGTAATTGCTTGTCCCTTTTTATGTAATTATATGCCTCATCCAATGTTAATGTTCTATATCTATTATCATGTAAATACTTCATTTCTTTTTCAAAATCTTTTTTTGAAACTATTAAGTCAGTTTTTGTTCCAGACTTTACATGATGATACATTAATACAGGTACATGATTATTTTTTGAATTCAACTGCTTTTTATAATAACAATAAAATGTAAAAGGTAATACTATTAACACAAAAATAAATATAATGCTAAAACTCTTTCGTCTTCTACTCATATTATGTCTCCTTCTTAAATGTAACTTTATCTCTTATTTTACCACCACTCATTATAAAAAATCTAGTTATTTTTTAACTTCATAGTACCATTTTATACTTAACTGAATACTATATTAATAGGTGGACAACATATCGAATCTACCTAAAAATTTATCTAGAATATCGAAGGAGGATTAATATATATGACAATGAAAGATTGTAGTTGTTATGACCCTTATGCAAAGACATTACCTGTATGTGAAAGTGATGATATAACACCTAAAGGAATAGACGGCCCATTAGTAGCTAAAATACCTGTAGTTTTATCACAAACTAATATTCAAATAGATGTAGAAGCAGAAATTGAGTTTGACACTCCTTATTATGAAATAAAAAGAATAAAGAAAGACGTATATTTAACTCAATGCAAATTAATACCTGGCGCTGGAAAATTTAAGAAAGGTGTACAAGTAACAGGCAAAGTATTCTTAGCTGGATATGTAAGAAAAAATATAGAATATTCAACTGCTCCAAAATGTGGATGCATCAAAGATACAACTGTAGATATACCTTTCCAATGTGTTGCAGAAGTAGAATTTGATCACGCACCTCAATTTAATATAAGAAAACCTCAAACTGAAATTGATTTAATATGTGATTGTTGTCAATGTAATTGTGACGATTACGTTATAGGTAAATTCCCTTGTGAACAAAACTTCCAAGATACTATCTATTTCTCTGAAAAACCTTATTGTGAATTAGTTTCTGCAAAAATTTATGAAACTGATCTTCACAAAGATCCAGTTCCAATGGATTGCTCTTGCAGCGAATATACAGTTTATAAAACTTTAGTAGAAAAAATGGTAATCTATATAAACCTTAAATTATTACAATTACAACAAGTTAATATAAAAGATGGCAGCGGCTGTTCTTGCAATCGTGATTGCTAATTAAAATAGCAAAATTATATTTTTTACTCAACACAGTACTAAGGCTCAAGTTTATACAAACTTGAGCCTACCCTTTAGAAAGGAGCGTAGAAATGAACACACAAAGACTATATGAAAATAATATAGCAAAATTTTTATTACTTTTACTTCTTTTAGTTGCTATTGACAATACTATGAATCCATATAATAAAAAAAGTAATGTAAAGAATATGAAAAATCATAATATAAAACCCAATATTAGTAAAAACAAATCCAATAATAATATCAATAATTCAAATACTAGTGCACATAATAAAACAAACAATAATATCAGTACTTCAAATAGTAATACACCTAATATAGTGAAAAATAATGTCAACAATTCGAATGCTAATACTAAACCTCTCAACGATGTTACTACTTCAAAAAACACTATAAATAAAAAGATACACACTAATGATACTATCTCAAATAATAATACAAATAATATAGCAAAAAATAATTCTAATATTTCAAATGAAAGTAAAGACACTACATTAAAAGATAATATCAATACTTCAAATAACAGCATAAATAATGCAGTAAAAAATAACATTGATAATTCAAATAAAAAAACAAAAAATAATCCTAATATTTCAAATAACAATGTTGATAATAGATTAAAGAAAAATAAAGCACTCAAAAATAATATAATATATACAAAAACAAATAATAATAATATACAATCTAACAAAATTGTGTCTCATATTCCTATAGTTTTAGCAAAAAAGAATTAGAAATTCCTATAATATCTAACATAGATTTTGACGAGCCAATCTTAGAAATTAAGCGAATAAAAAATGATGTATATTTAAATGAAGCAAAATTAGTAAATAAAATTGACAGCAGTAAAACACTCAAAGTTAAAAAGGGTAAGCTTTTTTTAAAAGGTTTTATACGAAAAAGCATTGAATATGCAACTGCAGATACCATAACAGACAAATACATCAAAGGATTAATTAAAAATATTGTTGTATATGTTCCTTTCAAATGTATTACACCAATTAATTATACACATTTTCTTATAAACAACTTTGCTCAATATTTTAATGATAATAGTAATAAAATTCATGACTATTCAAACAAAACAATACATTACGATTTAGAGAAAACACAAATTTTGGAAAATACAGTTTGTCCTGATAAAACTGTATTAGAACACAATTCAATAGAACATATTTTTGAAAGTATTAAAACTCAATCAATATTAAAATTAACATTAAAATTATTTCAAGAACAACCAGTAAATATTATAAAATAAAAAAAATCAAAGTAAAAAGTACAAATTTCAAATTTCTCACTTTTTACTTTGATTTATGTTTTAAATTTTAAAATAGCTTTTAAGTTTCAATGCATTTGCTGTATCAACATTAGTAAATAATGCATTTTTAAAATTTTTCTTTTGCTGCGGAGTAAGAGATTTGTATATAGAAACTACAGCTCCAACATTACCTCTACAATTACTTGAAGGATTACTATTAAGTTGATTAATAGTACTAATCATTATATCTACCATCTGCTTCCCTTTTCCACTTGAAATTGAACCTCTAGCTGCACTAAGTTCACTTATGGCCTTTGAAGCAGATCCTTTTGCTTTTGTACTACTATTTTTTGCAATATTTTTATTATTACTATTAACATTTTTACTAACTTGCTTTGAATTATTATTATTTTGTTTCTTTTGTATTTCATCTTTCATAGTTTTAATTTTATTTTGCATATCACTTATTTTTTGTTTTTTACTGTTATCCTTTGTATTTTTAGCTATGGAAGCTAACTCAGTATTAACTTTATCTAAAATTTGTGATTTAATAGATTTCTTTATGCAAACTATCACATTACCATTTTCGCATTTTACATTGTCTATATGTAATGGTATGTTATCTTTTTTCACAATTATATTTTCATCTTCAATAACTATTTTATTTTTAAGAAGCTTTTGAACATTATTTAATGCTATACTTTTAGGAATTGTAATCTTTCCAACTTTAAATTTTTCTGGTCTATATACTAAATTTTCATTGTAAGTTATTTTTCCAATACTTGATAGAAGCAGTTCAAAATTTTTATATTTAGCTAAAGCATATACTGTTACATTATCATTTGATATGTCTACCCAAGATTTCTTTATTGTTATATTTTTCTTAGTTATTCCCTTACCCACAACTAAATTCAAAATCTCATTTACATCATTTTCGCATAAAGATGTACTTCCACCTTTATCAGAAACAATATCAAATTTATGAATTACATCTTTAAGCTCACTATTCTTTGAGTAAGTTTTCATACCTGCCTTAGAAAATATACAGTATATTAAAATTACTAATAATAAAATTATAGGACAAATTATTTTTAATGCTAAATGCTTCTTTTTAACTTTACTTTCTTTATACATGTTACTCACTCTTCCTTCTGTTTCGTTTATTACTTGTTCTCTTTTTTAATTATTTTTTGCAAATAACTCATAAATGGATTTTTAAGTTCTTCTTTTTTTAATGCAAATTCTACAGTTGCTTGCAAAAATCCTAGTTTATCTCCTACATCATATCTTCTTCCTTCAAATTCATAAGCATAAATTGCCTCCTTATTTAGAAGCTTCTTTAATGCATCTGTAAGCTGTATTTCTCCACCTTTTCCTGGTTTAGTATTATCTAATATATCAAATATAGCAGGTGTAATTATATATCTTCCTAAAATAGCAACATCAGATGGTGCTTCATCAATCTTAGGCTTTTCTACCATATTCTTAACTTTATGAACCCCATTTTCTATGTGAACACCATCTACAATACCATACTTACAGACGTCATTATGAGGAACTTTTTGTACCCCTAATATAGTTGTTCTATACTCACTGAAACAATCCATTAATTGTTTAAGACAAGGAACTTTGCTATCTACAACATCATCGCCTAACATTACAGCAAATGGTTCATCTCCAACAAAAGTTCTAGCACAACTTATAGCATGCCCAAGTCCTTTTGGTTCTTTTTGTCTTACATAATATATTTGAACCATACTTGATATATCTTTAACCATTTTTAAAAGTTCTTCTTTACCCTTCTTTTCAAGCTCATTTTCAAGTTCTACAGATTTATCAAAATGATCTTCTATAGCTCTTTTATTTCTTCCTGTTATAATTAATATTTCTTCTATTCCAGAGTTAACAGCTTCTTCAATTATATATTGAATAGTAGGTTTATCTACTATTGGAAGCATTTCTTTAGGCTGTGCTTTTGTAGCAGGTAAAAATCTTGTTCCAAGACCTGCCGCTGGAATAATTGACTTCTTAACCTTCATACTTTTCCCTCCATTTATCTATGATAAAATATACAAAATTTCCTTTTATCCATATTTTACTTTTATTTTATATTATTACCTTCATTTCATAATATTAAATCAAATTCCATATAAACTCAATACCTTTTTATATAAATTTTAGTTATTATTTCAATAAAAATTCTTAAATATCAAATTTTGAAGTACAAAATACTATATAGCTAAGGAAATGATATACTGCATAAGAAACATTTAATATCAATTAAGAATTAATAATTAAAAATGAATAATGAAGGTTGATTTTTGTTTTAACAAAAATCTTTAATTATATATTAGTTATTTTGCCCTAAGGCAAAATTTCCTTAATTATTAATTATTCACTCAACTTTCGCAGTAAAAAAACACTTCTAAGCAAGATATCATTTACCGTAGCGGCTATTTTTCACCTGCGAAAGTTGAGTTATTCATTATTAACTATTAATTATCTTTAAAATGAAAAAATTGAGAACTATATATATCATTTCCACAGCTATGGTTTTTAACTAAGAAAATTATAATAGAAAAGAAGGAAAACATTTTTTCATGTCGAATATAATAGCTGGGTATAATGCATAATTATCTAATCAATTTACGCAGTTAAAAATAGTCACTGTGTAAATTTTATATTGTTCCAAAACATTTCATGACATTACAATAAGGCAGGTGATTTTTATGAATAATTCCAAAAATGAACAAAATATTACTAAGGAACTTTCTACTCATATTCTGGGTATGCTTGTAAACCCAATTCATACAATGGATTGGTCAATAAAAAAATTAAGCAAAAAATGTACATATATATTAATTTTACTTCTTTCATTTTTATATGGAATAATTAACGTTTTATTAATGCAAAATATAGCTAAAACTGCATTTAAATACATTGATACAATCATGGGAAATAATTATATATTTGGGTTAATTAATAAACGTTTAATGTATGAAATAGATAATTATATGTCTTGGTCCAAAATTTTTATATTTGAAATTTTTCTATTTTTTATCAGTTGTATAATAATTTTCTTAACAACTTACTTTATATTTAAATATGTATTTAAATGTGACATTAGACCCTTATGTTTTTTACAAGTTATAGTTTCTTCATTTGTACCATTTATTTTTTATACTTTATTACAACTTATTTTGAGCTACATAAGTTTTCCATTATCCTTATGTGCCGTTCTCATAGGATTTATTTTATCTATAATATTATTCTTCAAAGGTTTGTGCGGCTGTACAAATGTACCACAAGATAAAATTCTTATGGTAGTTCCTATATCTTATGTGGTTATGTTGATAGTAGATTTAGCTATAATTAAAGTAATATAGTTAAAAAAACATATAAATTTAAAGTAAAAAGTTTAAAATTCAAATAAAAATACTGTGGCCTTAGCATATTTTTATACTAATACTACAGTATTTTTTATATGTAAAAAACTGTCCCACTAACACTCAGCGGGACAGCCCCTTAAAGTTTTTCTTTAAGAAAAACATCCTTATTTCTACTCTGTTCTTTATACTTTTTACTCTCTATGATTTATTATTGTCTTCCATCTGTATAAGCATATTTATATTCTACTTTTCCAAATAAAGGAATCATTAATCCTTTAACATATTTATATTTATAAGTATTTCTTGTACGATATAATTCTGGTGATATTACACCTTCATCATGTATAAGTATATGTTCAGCTTTTTTATAATCTTCTATTCTCTTTTTTTGATCCATTAAAGTTTGACAACCAACAACAAGTTTATCATACTCTTCATTTTTCCAGAAAACTGGAGTATATTGAGAAGAAGATATAAATCCATCCATAAAAGTATTTGGATCATTATAATCTCCTGATCCAGCCATACCACCTAGTTGGAATTTTCCTTCATCAGTTCTTTTTTGGAATACTGGCCATTCTACATATTCTGCCTTAATAGTAACTCCTAAAGTTTTCTTATACATTTGTTGTATATATTCTGCATAAGTTCTACTCCATTGGTCTGTACCAGCTTGTAAAACAGTTACATCTAATTTACTTGGATCATCTCCTAATCCTAGTTCTTTCATTCCTTTTTTCAATAACACCTTTGGATCTGGATTTTCTTTTTGTAATTGTTTTACTGGTTCTTCTGCTATATCTCTAAATTCTTTACCATCTATTTTAACCTTTGGAGGAATAGCTCCATATCCAGGATTAAAACGTCCTTTAAATATAACTTTTCCTAAGTCTTCTCTTGTTGTACCAAGTATAAAAGCTTTTCTTATATTTGCATTTTTAAATACTTTATCTTTACAATTAAAGAAACTATAATTTAATGCTGGTAAAACTGCTTGAATCCTATCAAATTTCTTAGTAGCATCAAATTTCTTAATCCATTCCTGCTTTGATACTCCTCCAAGATCTAATGAACCAGAATATAATGAATTATTAGAAGCAGTTGGATCTTTTATTATCTTAAAATTAACCTTCTCCAAATTAATCTTCTTTTTATCCCAATACTTATCATTTTTCTTCAATACAATTTCTGAATTGTGTGTCCAATGATCTATCACAAATGGTCCACAACTTATATATTTATCTCCATCTGATCCATATTTATCTTTATATTTTTCCACTATATCCTGTCTTTGTGGTAAATATGATTTATTAAAAGTTAATTGAAAGAAATATGGGCATGGTTTTTCAAGTGTTAACTCAAGTGTATTATCATCTATTGCTTTTGCACCTAATGAATCAGTAGAAGCCTTTCCTTGATTTATAGCTTCAGCATTTTTTATAGGATACAATAAATTACATTGTGGCGCACCTGTTTTTGGATCTAAGCTTCTTTTAAATGCATAAACATAATTTTTTGCTGTTACTTTTTTACCATCTTGCCATTTATAATCTCTCAAATGGAATGTCCAAACTGTACCTTCTTCATTATGTTCCCACTTTTCAGCACCAGCAGGTTTTATACAATCTTCTCCATTTGCGTCTGTCTCTAATCTTGTAAGTCCTTCTATTGTTTCTTGAAATACTTGACAACAATATCCATCTGTACCTTTGCATGGATCTAAGCTTTTTGGCTCAGCCTGTAGATTGGCATTAATATACTGTTCTTTATCCATTTTCTTTTCACTAGCCTTTGAAGTTGTTTTCTTTGCTTCCCCACAACCAAATAGTCCTAATGAAGAAATTAAACAAGTACCTACTATTAATGATATTATTTTCTTACTTTTCATAAATTTACCCCCTTTAATTTTAATAATCATCAAAAGTAATTTTAATTATATAAATATTTTATATATACATTAATTTTTTCATAATATATGTGATTTATTTTGTATATAAATGAAAAAATATGTAATGTATCTAAAATTTATAATATAGTACTTCGATAATTCTTGATAAAATCCTTCTTTTTTTGAAATTTTTATTAATTTTAGAATATTTAAATAATGAAGTAACATATTTCATAAAAAAAATTGTGGTTTATACAAACCACAATTTTACTATTTTTTACTTTCTACCTTTTATATATACGTATTTATATTCTGCCGATCCAAACAAAGGAAGCATTAAATTCTTAACATATTTATACTTATAAGTGTTTCTTGTCCTATATGCAGTTGGTGATATTGCAGCATCATCATATAAAAGAATTTTTTCAGCCTTTTTATAATCTTCTAATCTCTTTTCTTGATCCATTATATTTTGACATTCGACAACAAGCTTATCATACTCCTTATTTTTCCAAAATGTTGGAACATATGCAGATGCAGATATAAATCCATCCATGAAAGTATTTGGATCATTATAATCACCTGACATTGACATACCTGCTATTTGATATTTTCCTTCATCCACTCTTTTTTGGAATACTGGCCATTCTACATATTCTGCTTTAATATTAACTCCTAAAGTCTTCTTGTACATTTGTTGTATATATTCTGCATAAGTTCTATACCATTGATCTGTACCGCTTTGTAAAAAAGTAACCTCCAATTTACTTGGATCTGGCTCCATTCCAAGTTCTTTCATTCCTTTCTTCAATAATTCCTTTGGATCTGGATTATCTTCTTTTAATTGTCTTATCGGTTCATCTACCATTTCTCTAAACTCTTTACCATCTACCTGAATTTTTTTAGGAATCCAACCATAAGCTGCCTTATAACGTCCTTTAAAAATAACATTACACAAATCTTCTCTTGTTATTCCAATTGAAAATGCTTTTCTTATATTTGCATTTTTAAATATTTTATCTTTACAATTAAAGAAAGTATAATTTGCTGCTGGAAGAAATCCTTGAATCCTATCAAATTTTTTAGTAGCATCAAATTTTTTTATCCATTCCTTTTGTGATACTCCGGCGGAATCTAATGCACCAGTATATAAGGAATTATACATAGCATTTACATCTTTTATTATTTTAAAATTAATTTTTTCTAAATTAACTGCTTTTTTATCCCAATACTTATCATTTTTGCTCAATACCACTTCTGAATTATGTGTCCAATGATCTATTACAAATGGTCCACAAAATATTAATTTATCCCCATCTGATCCATATTTATCCCCATGTTTCTCAACTACATCTTTCCTTTGAGGTAAAAATGCTTTATTGTACGTCAATTGGAAGAAATATGGGCATGGTTGTTCAAGTGTCACTTGAAGTGTATTTTCATCTACTGCTTTCACACCTAATGTATCTAACTCTGTCTTTCCTTCATTTATAGCTTTACCATTTTTTATAACATATAATAAATTAGCTTGTGGAGCTCCTGTTTTTGGATCAAGAGTTCTCCTTAATGAATAAACAAAATCTTCTGCTGTTACTTTTTTACCATCAGTCCAATTATAATCTCTTAGATGGAATGTCCAAACTGTACCTTCTTCATTATGTTCCCATTTTTCAGCACCTGCAGCTTTTACAACATCTTTACCATCTCCATCTTGTTCTAACCTTGTAAGTCCTTCCATAACTTCTTGAAATATTTGACAAGAATAAACATCTGTTGCCTTAGATAAATCTAAAGTTTTAGGCTCTGCACCAAAATTTACATTAATATACTGTTCCTTATCCATTTTAATACTTTGCTTAACATTTTTACTTGTTTGTTTTGCTTCTCCACAACCAAATAACCCCAAAGAAGAAACTAAACAAACCCCTACCAACAACGCCATTAACTTTTTCCCCTTCATAATTTACCCCCTATTTAATTAATTATTTAAAGATATACTTTTTGTAACATTTAAATTAATTTAGTATATGTTAAATTTTTATAGTTTTGCATACTATATTTTATACATATACATAAAAAAATGTTACTACACTAAAATATATATTATATTTATTCTATAAAAATTAAAGAATCCCTTTAGTTTTTTACAATTTTTACTAATTTTAATATTACTTCTAATCAAAATAGTCCAGAATACTTTCACAAAATACACTTGTAATGTGCGAAAGTTGAATAAAATAATAATAGAACAGCTATTATCATTTCAAAATAGCTGTTCTATCATTATTTTTATAGCCTAATACAGACTATTATATATACATATCATTTTTTGAATACCATTTACTTTGTGCCTCATACATGTCGGCATACTTTCCATTAAGTTTTATTAACTCCTCATGACTTCCTACCTCTAATATTTGTCCATTATCCATAACTACTATTCTATCTCCAATTTTAGCTGAACCTAATCTATGAGTAACTATTATAGCTGTTTTTCCCTGAGACATTTCCCAAAACTTATTATATAAATTTGTTTCCATAGTTGGATCTATAGAAGCTGTAGGCTCATCAAGAACTATCATTTTATGATTTCTATAAAAACCTCTAGCAATAGCTATTTTTTGCCATTCACCTCCTGATAAATCTATTCCGTTAAATTCCCGTGAAAGCATTGTATTGTATCCATCTTTAATCTTTTCTTTACTAATTTGCAAATCAACTTTTGAAACAGCTTCTTCTAATAATTTATTTCTAGCCTCACTGTCTTTATTAATCATCTTATTTAATGATCCTATTTCAATATTTTCCCTAAAAGTCATCTTATATTTCTGATATTTTTGGAATACAGCTGAAACATTTTCATATATAGATTTAGGTAAAAGCTTTGATGTGTCTTTTCCTCCAATTAACACCTTTCCTTCTGTAGGAGTGTATAATCCCATCATAAGTTTTACTAAAGTAGTTTTTCCTGCTCCATTTTCTCCAACTATAGCTATTGTTTCTCCTGCATTAATCTTTAAATTAATGTTAGATAAAGATGGTTTACTTGATCCTGGATAAGAAAATGAAACATCATCTATTAATATATCAGGAATTTCCTCAATACTTACCTCTTCTCCACTTCTCTCAGGTATATCTAAAAATCTTATGAGATTTTTTATAGTTCCAAGATTGTTTGAAACTTCCCCCATACCTATACATATTATTTCCTCCATTACACTAAACATAAAACCTATAGACCCAAATACTGCTCCAAAAGCACCTGGAGATATCTCACCATTTAAAAGAGCTATAAAAAGTAAATATAAAACTCCAATATACCCCAAAACGGTTAATAACCTCATAAATAATTCTATAAATCCTGATTTCTTTTCTGCTTTCCATACCTTTTTATTAAGTAAATTTAATGAACAAACATATAAGTCTTTAAAATATTTAAATGCTCCTAACATTCTTGTTTCTTTAAAATATTTTCTATCTACTATACACTTTTCATAATATTCATACTCTCTTTTTATAGGACCAGACTCATTAGCTAAACCAGTAAAAATTTTCGTCCTAATAAATTGAGTTATAAATGTAGGAATAAATATAATGATAAGTGATACAATAAGAATTGGTTTTAATCTATACAGATAAACCCCCATAAATATAAAGTATGGTAAATAGAGAACTATCAAATCTGTTAATATGGATATTAATTCTGAACTACTTTTAATTCCTTCTTTTGCTCTTTTTATGTCATCTAAATATTCTGTATTTTCAAAAGATATAATATCTAATTTACCCGCTTTATCATTTACTTCCTGCTCTATATGTCCAATTATTATATTTTCCCTATTATTAATCATGAAATTGTGAATTCCATTTAATATTTGAGACATAATAAATGTTAATGCTAGAGCTAATGACATTAATATCACTTGTCCAAAAGCATTGTTATGTGATACCAAAAATGTTGCAGAATCAAAAAACTTCTGAGTTATTAAGGTTTTAAAACCATGAGATATACCATGTAAAGCACCTATTATGTTACATATAATAAAGTAAATAGGACATGCAGCAAAAGCCATAGGAGTTATTCTAGATATTATCTTCCAAAGTGAAATATCCTGCTTTTTATTCTTTATCATAAATACCAACTCCTTTGACTTTCATACATATCTGCATAAACCCCTCTACAATTCATAAGCTTCTCATGCGAACCTTCTTCTATGATAGTTCCATTACCAATTACAAAAATTTTACTTGCAAGCTTAATTGACCCTAATCTATGACTTATGAAAATTGTGGTTCCGCCCTTACTTATTTCCTCAAAATGTTCATACATATTACTTTCACTTATAGGATCAAGAGCAGCTGTTGGCTCGTCCAATATTCTAATTGGTGCATTATTATTAATAGCTCTTGCCATGCCTATTCTTTGCCACTGTCCTTCTGATAAATCAGTTCCATTACCTTTAATTTTACCAAGTTGTGTTTCTAATCCATGGGATAATTTTTGTGCTACATCGTTTAGATTCATAATATTCATAGAAGATTTAATCTTATCTTCCACATCATCTCTTTCCATATTATTAACATCTCCTAATGCAATATTATCCTTAAATGAAATAAAGTACTTAGCAAAATCTTGATAAACTACTGCACAAAGTGACTTTAACTCACATTGTTTATATTTCCTAATCTCTTTACCATTTATAAGAATTTCTCCTTCAAAATTATCATATAAACCAGTTATAAGTTTAGTTATAGTAGTTTTTCCAGCTCCATTACCTCCCACAAAAGCATAATGTCCACCTTTTTCTATAATAAATGATAAATTCTTCAATATATAATTTTTTGTATTTGGATATTTAAAAGATACATTTTTAAACTCTAAGTATTCAAACTCCATATAATTACTTGAAGGCTTATCTATTGCACCCTCTGTTTCATCTAAACTAAAAAATTCATAAAGATCTTTAATATATTCTTTATTTTTAGCTAATGCTTCAACATAAAATGTAAATTGCCAAGACATTATTTGAACAAGTTCCAAAACACCATTAGCAATAGATATAAAAAAACCTATGCTTAATAATTTCATTTGTACAGGTTTTAATAAAATTACAATTATAACTATAGAAATTATTGTTGTAATTATCCCTCTAACCTGTGTTCTTCTATAAATTTTTAAGTCTGTTTTATACTCAATCTTTCTTGCAGTTTCATATTGTTCTTTCCATTTATCATTAATCCTCTTAGTATAACCAAAAAGAGTTCTCTCAGCTGCACTTTCTTCTTCCTGTTAAAACCTCTCCTAAATATTCAAACCTTCTTCTATATTTTGAAACTTCCCTATTTGCTTCATAACTATCTTTGCCATTTTTCAATGCTACTGTAAATAGTGGAACAGCTATTAAAAGAATTACTATTGCTGCCCACCAAGCATGAACAAAAATAACTAATAATAAACCAGCAATTCGAACAAACATAGCTATAAGAGCTAAAAATTCATTATATGCATTCTTGCATCTAACTTCTGGTTCCTTAGAAACCCTTGAAATCAAATCCCATGTATAGTTATTTTCTACATGATTATATTTTAACTTTGCTCTTTTTTCTGTAATAAAAACTCTTAAATTTTTTCTTAATTTCATCTCCAATTTTACATTAACAAAATTAATAAGTTTTTCAGACATTAAAGAATACACTAAAAGTAACACAATTAATCCTAAAGGTATAAATATATCACTAAAATCCCTATTTTTAGATACTATATCTATAGCTACATCTAAAAATCTAGCTGTTACTAATATTTGCAATGTTGGAACTATTCCTTCTAAAATCTTTTGAATCCCTATTACTATTGAATATTTTCTAGCATATTTAAATGGAATTTTTAGTATACCTATTGATTTATATCTACCATTAGTCACTCTAATCACAACCTTTTACTTATATATTTTTCTTTTTTTAAATAAAGTATCAAAACCCCCTATCACATTAACTCATAATAAATAATCCATTTTAACTTTGGTTTAGTATTTTATATACGCTCTTATAGGCCCCCTTCTTATTTAGAATAACACATTTCTTTGTATTTTTTTGTAATTTAAGGAAGATAAATATATTTTTTCATTGGTTTGTTTATACGTCTTTTGTAAATGTTCAAATATTTACAAAATAAATCAATTTTAACGTGAAAAAAAACAATTAAAAATTTCAAACTCTAAACATTGATTTTTTAATATTTATGCACTATAATGTATAATGTTTCACAAATACAACTGTATAAAGAAAAATACAAAGTTTAAAGTTAAAAGAATAAATAATGATGTTTTTCTTACAGAAAAACTTTTATTTAAGTTGAATGTATAACATAATTATTGCACTTACAAAGGAGAATATATATGAACGAACAAGCAGATATTAAAGTCTTATCAAAAAGCTTTTTTAAATTTTTAATACCATCAATATTAGGAGTATTGCTTTTTATGGTTCCATTACTTCATGATGGACAAGTTACTATACCTATCGCAATACTTTCAAAATTTGTTCAAAGCAAACTTTCTTATGCATTACCATGCATAATGACGATTATAATATGTCTTACATTTATTGGTACAATGATAACAAAAATATTCAAACCTAAAACTATAATGGAAAATAAATTTTTAAATTCATTACTTAACTCATCTCCATTATGGACAACTTTGAGAATTTTTGGAGCCTTCTTTGCGGTACTTACATTCTTTAAAATAGGTCCACAATGGATATGGTCTAAAGATACAGGAGGGCTTTTATTAAATGACCTTCTTACAGTTTTATTTTCTATTTTTCTTTTTGCAGGAATGTTTTTACCTCTACTATTAGATTTTGGTCTTTTAGAATTTTTTGGGGTATTGCTTACAAAAGTTATGCGTCCAATTTTTACTCTACCAGGACGTTCTTCTATTGACTGTATAGCATCATGGCTTGGAGATGGAACAATTGGTGTGTTACTTACAAACAAACAATATGAAGACGGTTATTATACAAAACGAGAAGCCGCCGTTATAGGTACAACTTTCTCTGCAGTTTCAATAACATTTAGCCTTGTAGTTCTTTCTCAAGTAAAACTTGAACATCTTTTTGTACCTTTTTATTTAACTGTAACTACTGCAGGAATAATAGCAGCTATAATAACTCCTCGTATTCCACCACTTTCAAGAAAGCCTGATACTTGCTATAACAATATTGAAAAGAAAAATTCTGAACTAATTCCTGAAGGATACTCTTGCATTAAATGGGGATTAATAAAAGCAATGGAAAAAGCTCGTGGAAATAACAGTTTTTCTGATTTTATAAAGAGTGGATTAAAAAATATATTAGATATGTGGCTTGGAGTAGTGCCTGTAGTTATGGCAATGGGAACCATTGCTCTTATTATAGCTAACTATACGCCTTTATTTAAATGGCTTGGGATGCCTTTTATACCTTTATTAAAATTACTTCACATACCAGAAGCAACACAAGCTTCTCAAACACTTATAATAGGTTTTGCAGATATGTTTCTTCCATCTGTTATAGCAGCCTCTATAAAAAGTGAATTAACAAGATTTGTAGTAGCATGTGTTTCTGTAACTCAGCTTATTTATATGTCTGAAGTTGGAGGACTTTTAATTGGTTCAAAAATTCCTGTTAACTTAAAAGATTTAATAATAATATTTATTGAACGTACTCTTATAACACTTCCAGTAATTGTGCTTATAGCACAGATTATATTTTAAAGTAAAAAGTACAAAGAAGAAAGTATAAATAAGGAAGAATTTCAAAAGCAAGCTTTTGAAATTCAATTAAAATAAATTTGAGTAAATCTTAGATTTATTTTAATAAAAGTTTTTCTGTAAGAAAAACATCCATATTTATACTTTAAACTTTGTACTTTTTACTTTTCCTTTTATATTTTCTCTTTCCTCTGCCTATTCTCTTTCCAATAGTTCATCTAATATTCCAACTAACTTATCAATATCAGGCTTACTTATCTGAGCATCTGCTCCTACTTCCTCACCCTTGTGATATAATTCTGGTGTTATTAAAGATGAAAAAATAACTACTGGAAGTTTCTTTAGTTCCTTATCAATTTTAATCTTCCTAGTTAATGTATGTCCATCCATTTTAGGCATTTCTATATCTGTAATTAAAAGATCCACATTCTCTAAAAATCTTTCTCCTTTTTTATCTTTTAGATCATATAAATACTCTAACACTTCATGTCCATTTTGGAAAAATGAAAGATTAGTATATCCAGATTCCTTTAATGCATCTTTAAGCATAGCTCTAATAGTATATGAATCATCTGCCAATGCTATTTTATATTTATTTCTACCAGCATCATAATTAACATCATTATTTGCTTTATCACATACACCATTAGCTTCCTTAATATTTACTAATATTTTTTCAAAATCTAAAAACATTAAAATTTTATCTTTCATTTTTATATTTCCTATTATTAAACTGTCTCCCATAAGATCATCTGTTTTTTCAATTTGTTCCCAACTTATACGATGTATTCCTAAAACTTCGTCTACCAAAAAAGCCACTTTAGTTTTATTAAACTCACAAATTAGTGCAGTCTTTCCTTTTTCTATATTTTTCATTGACTCATTATCTAATACATATTTTAAATCTATTAATGAAATTATATTATCACGTAGTAAAGAAACACCTGCAACAGCTGGATTATTACAAGTCATTTTAGTATACTTTTCTATTTTTACAATTTCTCTCGTTTTAATAACGTTTATTGCATAATGCTTACCTGAAACTACAAACTCTAAAACTTCTACTTCTCCTGTTCCACTCTTTAGTAATATATTTGTTTTTCCCAATATTTGTACCCCCTAATTAAGTATACGATTTTTTATATAAATAAAAATACCTACATAACTATTATCGTACAATTTTAAAAATAGTAAAGGGCATACAAGCCCTAAATTATTTCACTTTTTTGTCCTACAGAATAAATATAAAGCTTATGAAGAGGTCTTGTCATCGCTACATACAAAAGCTTTACATCAAGCTCACTATTAGTATACTCTTCCTTAGAAGCATTAGCTATTACAACCATATCAAACTCAAGCCCCTTTACAAGATAAGAAGGAATTACAACAACACCACCAGAATACTCTTTTTCTTTACCTGTTATTACTGAAACATTCTTCTTATTTTTTAGAAGCCTCTTAAGATTTTTACACTCATCAAGCGTTTTACATATTATTGCCATAGACTTATAGTCCTGCTTTTCCATTTCCAAAATTTTATCATCTATGTCTTTTGCTATTTCTTTTAGAGAATCTTTTTCAAAAACCTTTACTTCCTCCCCGTGTCGTATTACAGGTTTTGCCTTAGGGAGACGAGAATTTTTAAGACTACCTATAACCTCACTTGCAGCATTCATTATTTCTATAGTAGTTCTATAACTTCTCTCTAAAGAAAGCATTGTTGAATCTTCATTTTCAAATATATACTTTGCTACATCGTTCCAATCATTTATTCCTCTATAACTATATATTCCTTGACACAAATCACCCAATATTGTAAATGAACTGCTATTTATTATCTTCTTAAGAATATAAAGTTGAAATAAACTAAAATCTTGAGCTTCATCAATTACTATATGCTTTAAACTTATCTTTTCATCTAATCCAAAAATGCTAAATTTAATATACATTAAAGGTGCTAAGTCTTCCACTTCTATATCTTTAGATAAAAGATTCTTAAGTGAAGCATTTTTTACATAATTTATAAGTTCATTTGAAACACTATCTTTATTAAAATTTTCCATATTATTTAAAAAACCAATATAATAATCCAACACTGATTTTGTATTAATTTTAGATACATAATTCTTTATTAATGTTTTAAGACCCTTTTTGATATTTGAAAGTAACTCATCTCTTTCATCTGCAATTTTTATTATTTTAGCTCTTCTTTCTGCGCAGTCGTTCATTGCTGCTCTTACTTCATCGATTTCTTCATCATACTCTTTCTCTACTTGTTCAAGCATTTTTTTCTTGTTGTTTTTAACTTTATTTATCAAACTTTTTTTAATTTCATTAACACGCTTCTTAAAGGGCAAATAACTATATTCTTCAAAAAACTGTCTGTTTAACTCTTCATAACTGAATAATATAAAATTGTGTATTTTAAAATCTACCTTAGGAATAAAATTTTCTTCTACTTTTTTAAAATATCGTTCAAGCATATTTTTAAACATAAGAGATGATTTAAAAGAAGATGCCGCTATTATATTACTATTCTGTTTACATTTTTCACTTGAATAATTTTCAATAATTCCTGAAAGTTTTTGTTGAGATGATTTTAACTTTAACTTCTTACCTATTATTCCAAAAGCAAAATCTTCAAAGGTAGTCTGCGTTACATTTTCCACACCCAGTTCTGGAAGTACTTCTGAAATATAGCTTAGAAAGAATCTATTTGGTGCTATTATCATAAAGTTTTCAGGTTTTATATTGTTTTCGTTATTATACATAAGATATGCTATTCTATGGAGCGCTATAGTAGTTTTTCCTCCACCAGCAGCACCTTGCACTATAAGAGGTTTCCACATATCTGCTCTTATAACTTTGTTCTGTTCCG
The DNA here is from genome assembly GCF_042688525.2 of Haloimpatiens myeolchijeotgali. Classification (GTDB taxonomy): domain Bacteria; phylum Bacillota; class Clostridia; order Clostridiales; family Clostridiaceae; genus Haloimpatiens. The sequence goes on along the minus strand of NZ_JBHWAB010000001.1, from coordinate 821,975 downwards.
ATTGTATTGTAGATACAATATCCTTTAATCTATTATCCTTACTAGCTCCAAGGGCTGCCTGCAAAAACTCATCATTAGTAGTTATATCTATATCAAATATTTCTTTAAGCTTTCCTGACTCTATACTGTACTGCCTCTTCAATTTTATTTGTCCTGATATTTCTCCATCAGGACAATTATAGCTTGCTTTTCCTAATCTTCCTTCATAATATAAATTAGCAACAGGTGATCTCCAATCTATTATTAAAAATTCTTGATTCTCTTCATTCATAAGAGATATTTTTCCTATATAATATTTACCATGTTTATTAGACCCATTTTCATCAAAATCTACTCTTGCAAAATAAGGCTTTGAAATACTTTTAGTAATATCCCTAATTTTACCTTTTACAGTATCTTGAAGAGCAGTATTTATTACCAATTCATTAAATTGCTCCGCATTATCTGAGTTGTAATGACTTTTACCATAATCAACAGCCTCGTCAATGCTTGATTTTCGATTTAAAAATTTTTCATTATAATTCTCTAAATAACTAATAGTATTATTTAACCTTTCTAATTCCTCTTGATAATTCGGATGATCATATGCAGACATATATCTCCCCTCCTAACTTATTGTGACAAATTATATTTAGATAAAAACTAAAGTTCTGCAATACGTACTATAATAATTTTATTCAAATATAATGAAAATGTGAAATCATCAATAATGCATTGTAAAGCCTATGTAATTTTACATTTTGTCTAAACTCATAAATTTGTGAAAATGCTAAATTTTTCTTGACAACTTAGTCTTTTTTGATTATATTATAAGTATAAATATTAATTTCAAAATTATATGATAGCATTGCGCGTTTATACGCTAAGCGTCTTTAGATATACTACTACATAATGTAGTAGTTTTTACTTTATACTAGTTTTTCTTAAAAACACTTCTAACTCTCCACTTCTATGTAACCATTTATTTTATAAAAATATTTCTATATAATTAACTTTTTTTTCATTTTAGTTATACAAAAAATAATATAGCAGCTCATTCACATACATTACATATGAATAAGCTGCTAAATAGATCCTAATTCTTTTATAAAGTTTTCATCTTCTATTTGAATTTTTACACCCAACCTCTCTTCTGAAATTTTAGTACTTTTCAATAGTCTCCATAGAATTATTAACCTTCCTTGAAGCTATTGTGGTTTACACATTACATCTAATGATTTTTAACATCTAATTACTTTTATAACTAATGAATTTACAAATTATAAGCACTCTTACTATACTCCAAATACAACATACCATTTACGTACAATTTAATTATCTTATAGTACAGAATTAGGATCTACTGAATTAACTGAAAATTAAATTTACTTTTGGCCTCACCTTCACTTTCATAAAATCTTTTTTTAATTTTACACTTAAACTATTGGTGGCCTCACTCCCTTCTGCGCTTATACTTTTTAAATTTATCATTTGTAAAAAGGAGTACTTGCTATGTCTTTGCTTATTTATTTGTTACTATAATAATATAATATTCTGATAATTTTGTCAACACTTTTAATGAAATTTCTTTGCTGAATTTTTAGTATATTGAAATTAGATTTTACATTTCTTGCAAGTTTGTTATAGAAACAACTGCTTTTGCCTGTAAAAGTTAAGTTACTCAACTTTCGCAGTAGAAAAAATACTCCCTAGCAAAGGGAAATGATATTTTGCGTAAGAAACATTTGAACAAAGTTATTTTTTACAACATTTGAAAAATTGATAATTAGTTAATACTAATCCAAATATTATTATAAATACTTGGCTTACCATCATAAAATTATAATACTTTTCGTCAATAAATATACTAATAACAGCACTTATTATTACACTTACTCCTATTATCAAAAGGTCTCTTCCAACAATTCTTGAAACTTTATCTTTATCATGTTTTTTCTCATCAAAAAAATTAATTATATCTCCCGCATTAAAATATTTAATTATTGCCCCTAAAAAAGTTAATATCCCCCCTGCCAAAAAAGCAACTACAAAAATTCCTGTTAAGTCTGCTGGTTTCATAAAAACTCCCCACCTCTATCCAAATTAAAAAATTATATTCTCATTCTTAAATCTATAATAATAAAAAGACTCCTAAACTTCAAATAAAGTTTTTACTCCATCTTAAGCTTAGAAGCTCTTATAAATTTTCTTACAACAAATTCAAGGGACAGTTCTTGAATTTTTAGTATTTTCGCTGCTAAAAATTGAAGAACCGTCCCTTACACTTTTCTTTTCATCTCACCGGTACTAGAATGCTACTTAACGCAGATAAATGATATTTTGCGTAAAAACCGTTTGAACGAACATTAGTAATTCTTGTTCTAAAAATTTATCCGGTAGCTAAGTGTCTCTAAGACTACCTCTTTTTCTATAAGAGTTAGTTAAAAGGCACTAAGCTCCTGGATAATTTCAACTAACCTTCAAATGGAATAAAGATTACATTTGAAGCTAAGTTTCAAGTTAACATTGCATTAAGAAAAACTCATTGTTTGAGTGTAGCAAGTTTGAGTTTTTTAGCAATATTAAATTTTTAGAACTTAATATTACTTTATGTTACAACCTATAAATCTTGCCAGTAAATAAAAAGGGGATAAGATTAAGGAATCCTTGAACGACATTTACGTACTCTTAGCCTTACGAATTTGAAAAAAGTTATTTTTAAATTACTAATTCCTCTGGAATATTAATTTAAAAATCTTTTTTCAATATGAGCAAGGCTTAGAGTACGTTAATTCCTTATTGTCTCACCAGTACTAGAATGCTACTTAACGCAGATAAATGATATTTTGCGTAAAAACCGTTTGAACGAACATTAGTAATTCTTGTTCTAAAAATTTAATGTTGCGTTAAGAAAAACTCATTGTTTGAGTGTAGCGAGTTTGAGTTTTTTAGCAATATTAAATTTTTAGAACTTAGAATTACTTTGTGAAGTGATAGGTTTTATAGCAAAATATCATTTATCGGAGTTTAGCCTGCTTGTACCCTGGCTTACTACTGCACAAAAATTTGAACAGATTTATTTGAACTTTCTCCGTTAATTCCAATCAGAGAGCTATTAGCCCTTAACTCTACATTTCCTATCTCTCCAGATTTCAATTTTAACTTGCTGCTCAATACCACATTGAGCTCATCATCATAAGAAGAATAAGAATCCTTTATGTTAGTCTCTACCTTCTCTATATCACTATCCTTCAATTCATATGAATTTCCATTTGCATCTACCAAAGTTATCTTAAAATCTGCAAACAAAATATCCTTGTCATATGGTACTAAACTAATACATTTCTCATTCAATTTTATCTTCAACTTTCTATTACTTTGTGAATAAGATGTACCCTTTGCAATTTCTACCTTTTGAGCCGCAACATTACTTAAAGCAAATGGACATTTAACCTCACCGTTTGATGATTTTACATACTTAGTATCTACTGAATTCTTAATGTCTTTTGACAATTGTACATAATATCCACTTTCACTTGATGGTAACTTTTCATTTAATGTTATTACTGCTTTATTACCATTTCTATCATATTTTATATCTGTAATGTGCATAAACAAGAAATGTGAAGCAATTTCTTTTCCATTTTTATCTACAAGTTTATAATTCTTTTTGTTAAGCACTGATTTTTTATCATTTCCATTTATATTCATAGCTTCAGGATAACATACTTCTATAGTTTTGCAGTCCTTCATTTTTGCTGAAACACTGTTTATATCTTTTGGATTTTCTGATGAACCTGAGAACTTTCTAACCTGTTGAATTCCAAGTAATGATGAATCTTCATCCTTCATTGTTACAAAACCAGATGTATCATTCTTAGTATAATCATGAACACCATTTTCTTTTGAATTTGTTATATGAGGATTTACAACTAAATAATAATAGCTGCTGTTTAAACATCCTGTCAATGTGAAATCATAAACCTTATGTGTACTATCTATAGGAGTAGCATTTCTCAAATACTTTGAATTCAAAGCTGTATAATAGTAAGTTGTTTTTTTCGCTTTGTCTGAATCATAAATATTACTTATTACCTTTGCAAAATCAGCATTCTTTTCTATTTCTACAGGCTGATTAAAATAAATCCTAATACTTTTTTTATTAAGAGCTTGTACCTTATCTACGATTATAGAAGCAGCTTTTTCACTATTATATGAGAATTTAACATCATCTTTACTACCCTTTATGTCTAGTGTAAATTTTCCACTAGAATCAGCTTTGTATTTTGAAAAATCAAGATAATCACTTCTTACTATTATTGCATTATTATTTTTAATATCTTCATATGCATAAAGTCTTCCATAATTACCTAACGCCTTTGTAGTTTTTCCTTTAATATTTACAAGTTTAGAGTTTAAGCTATTTGAACTACTGTTCCAAATTCTATTTTCACCATCAATTAAAGGACTTTTAACTGACATATTAAAACATATTTTTAATGTATGCCTGTCAACAGCTTCTGCTTTAACTACTTTTAAAGCTTGACCATCACTGCCTCTCCCTGAAAAGTTTGAGATCAACTCACCTTCTATAGATTTTCCATCTATATCTTGAAGATTTCTAACAGTTAATTTATACATAACATTATTTACTGTTTTAGGTACTGTTAACTTAACTGCGTTTTGTTTTCCTTCTACCTTTTGAACTCTTGAAGGATGTCCTACTCCATTGTTTATAATATAATTTGAAGTATTTAAAGCATTTTTTCCAAGTACATTATCAAAAGTTACAACTAAAGACACATCATCACTCAAAAGTTCTGATTTTTCTATTTTTGTTATCTGTGCATCTTTTGAACTTCCTTTAAATATTCTAGAACATTTTTCAATTTCAAAAGTATTTCCATCTACATCCTTTAAATAACTTAATGCAATTTTATATAATTTCTCATCCATCTGAGAAACAGTAAGATCTATTGTTCTATCATCTAGTATATCTAAAGAATTTACTTGTACATCTTTCCCACTATATACATCCTGTATTTTGAAATTAGGAATTATCAATGTGTTTTTATTCATATGTCTCTTGAACACAACTCTTATTTTTTTATTGCTTATTGGAATTATTTTATTTTCCTTATCTGTAAAATCCATTTGTGTTGTAAATGGTCCAATTCCTATAAAATCAGTATTTTGTTTATCTGTATTCATACAAACACCTGTGCTTGTTGTTAAGTTAGAAACTTTAATATTAAATATAGTACTATCTTTCATAGGATTATCTAAAGTTACTACAATAGATTGTTTTTGTGTTTTTGAATCTTTAAATTGATAATCTGAATCTTCTGCCATTCTTACAGCCTTTACACTGTATTTTGTTAAAAAGCCCTGAAATTCTTCTACATTATAATTACCTAAATTTTTTACTTTATCTTTATCTATTCTTGTATTAAATGTAACCATTATATTTCTAGGGTTTAATGCTTCTGCACTTGCAATTTCAAGTTTTGTTGTAGTATCTTTTTTAGTTCCTGTAAATGTATTTCCTTTATCAGGTTTCATATAATTTCCTTCAAAATCCTTCGTACCATATACATTACATTTATATATAACATTTCCCTTTTGTTCACTTGTTGTAATTTCTACTGTATTAGCTTGTCCATCTACATAATTTATGTTACTTACATTTAACTTATCTCCACTATTTTCTTCTTGTATATCCATTTTCATTTCACTTATATCAACTGGTTTTGAAAAAGATACTTCAACTTTATTGTAATCAGTTGATTCTATATTTGTAATACAAGGCATTTCATCATTACTATTTTCTGCTGTAATATTCATATCATTTACACTATATATTTTTCCACTTTGCATAGCTTGGTTTAAACGTATAATCATTGTTTTTCCGCTTTTATCCCAAACTGCCTTTTGTGCAGAATTTATACCAAGGATATTATTTTCACTTCCAACTACAAAATTGTCCTTTGTCATTTTATTTATTCCATACTTAACCTTAGTAAGTATTACCCTACTACTTAACCATTTTGCATCACTAAGCTTTAGTATTCCATTTTCTTCTCCATTTTTTATAAGTTCAGCTTTATCTGCAGCATCAACTGAAACTGCACCTTCTCCACCAAAGATATAAATCATGTCTTTTTCATTAGTATTACTTTGCATAAATTCTTTTGCAGATTCTGATACTGTATTACCTACCAATATTATTGGTGATGATGTTTTACCTGCCAAACTAGATCCTGATATAGCATCAACAAGATGTCCATTAGCACCTGAAGCTAAATATATCTTTTCAAACTTTAATGAGTCTTCAAATTCCTTTAATACTTCTACATTTGTTGAATACCTATCTTTCCCTGATATTCTCTTTGCTTTCATTTCATTAACTACTTTATCACTTAAAACTCCATTTCCACCTATAGCATAAACATTTTGTATTTTATTATTAGTTATATAATCTTTTATTTCTTTTGAAACCTTATCCTTTTGGCATACTAATATAGGCATATTTTCTATACCAGCTATTGGAGCTATTGATAATGAATCAACCAAATGTGCATTATCTTCTGAAACTACACATACTTTATTAAATGCACCTACTTTTTCTTTTAATGCTTTTGCAACATTAAGTGAAGTCTTTTCCTTATTATCATCACCTACACGTATAACCCTTACCCCTGTGCTTTTTAACTTATCTTCAAACTTTTTTGTAAATACCTTAGTTCCACTAGCAATAAAAACTGTTTTTGTTTTCCATTTTTTTAACTGTTCTAACGTATTTCCATCTACTTTATCGCCTTTAAAATTTGTAACAATCGGTGCATTATACGCCTTTGCTAATGGCGCAGCAATCAATGCATCTAAAAGATAATCATTATCTGCTGCTGTAATCACTACATATTCTGCGCTATCTTTCCACTGACTTTTTGCTATTTTCATAGCTGTATCTATTCTATCTGAACCATTAAATCTTATTTGCTCCGCTTTAACCTGTGGTACCTGAATCAAAGTAAAAAGTAAACCAGCTGTCATAGTACAAGCTGTAAATTTCTTAATATTTTTCCTCATATAGTTTTATACCTCCATTTTGTGATATATATACTAATAATAACATTATATAACAAAAACACAACACACGCTTGTTCAAAATGCAAAAAATTCAAGGGACAGGTCTTCAATTTTTAGCAAAACACTAAAAATTGAAGACCTGTCCCCCACATATATGTTTTTAAAATGTTATTATATAGGTAAACCTTTTTAAATAAAAAAGAAAGGAGGAGTTACAAGAAAACAAAAATACTATCATTTCCCGCAGCAGTTGTTTTCAACTTCAAAATTGAATTTGTAACTTTTATAAGTTTTCTGTAACGGTGTTTTCATGGATGAAGTAATAAAATTAATCAAAAAAAGTATTTTATTTAAAGGACTTAAAGATAACGAAATAAAAAAATTATTAAATAACATTAGTTATGAAATAAAAAACTTCAATAAAAATGAAACTATAGCTATTGAACAAGACAAGTGCAGCAAAATAGGAATTATACTCTCTGGAAATGTAGAAGTTCAAAAGATACATCCTTCGGGAAAAACATTAACTATAAATAAATTAAAAGAAAGTGATATATTTGGAGAGGTAATTATTTTTTCAAAACCCAACGAATACCCAGCTACAATCATATCCTCTAATAAAAGCGAAATTATTTTTATATTTAAAGATGATGTTATTAAACTTTGTGAATTAAATCCAATATTTTTGAAAAATTTTATGTCTTTACTTTCTAATAAAATACTTATGCTCAATAAAAAAGTTAAAAGTATGTCTTATGAATCTATTAGGCAAAAAATTGCTGATTTACTTTTAAATGAATATAATAAACAACAAAAATTGAAACTAGAGATGTCAATTTCAAGAAAAGAAATGGCTGAACATTTTGGTATATCAAGACCTTCCCTGTCCAGAGAATTAATCCAGATGAGAAATGACGGAATTATAGATTTTTATAAAAAAACAATAGAAATAAAAAATCTCCAAGCCCTTGAAGACTGCTTTTTTTAGTAAAAGATTAAAGTATAAATAGTTAACAGCTCAACTTTCACAGATGAAAAATAACCGCTACGGAAAATGATATCTTGCTTAGAAACTATTCACTTCAGTAACAAGTTCTAAGCTTTACTCATATTGAAAAAAGATTTTTTAATTAATATTCCATAGGAATCAGTAATTAAAAAATAACTTTTTTCAAATTCGTAAAGCTAAGAACTTGTAAACTTTGTTCAAATGTTTCTTACGCAATATATCATTTCCCTTCGCTACACAGTATTTTTTACTGCGAAAGTTGAGTTAACAGTTGATAAAAGCTTAAAATATGTTATGAAAGTAGAGGATTCTTTATTATCTCATCAGTACTAGAATACTACCTAACGTAGATAAATGATATTTTACGTAAAAACCGTTTGAACAAACATTAGTAATTCTTGTTCTAAAAATTTAATATTGCGTTAAGAAGAACTCATTGTTTGAGTGTAGCGAGTTTGAGTTTTTTAGTAATATTAAATTTTTAGAACTTAGAATTACTTTGTGAAGTGATAGGTTTTGTAGTAAAATATCATTTATCGGAGCTTAGGTATATTTAACTAGCCTTACTTTATTCTTATCCTAGTCATAACTTTATTTTTTAACTTTGTACCATACTTTGAAACAATACCTTTATCCACAACTAAATAATAATTGTGTCCACATTTAAGCTTTTCCTTTGGAGTTACAACTACACGCTTTTCATTTTCCAATTTCGTATCCACAGTTATATACTTTCCAGTACTACAATCTAAAAGGCGAACATTATTTTTTATAAATTTTTCATTTATTTTCAAATTAAAGTTTACCTTAAAACTTTCTTTTGGTTCATCCACATTTAATGTAAAATCAGGTTTTGTTAAAATACTTTGTGCTGTATCCAGCAATGCTGAATCACTGCAAACTATATCAGGTTTAACACCAATCTTATTTATTTCTTTTCCCAAAGGTGATACAAACTTTTGAGTTGTAAGTTTTAGCACGCTGCCATCAGATAACTCAAATAAATTTTGTGCCACACCTTTACCATAAGTATTTTGTCCTATAATAGTTGCTTTCTTATTGTCTTTAATTGCTGCAGATAATATTTCTGATGCACTAGCAGTATCTTTATTTACCAAAAATACTACTGGTTTATCTATAACATATTCTTTTTTTGGTGCTTTATATATATTACTTTCTCCTTTTTTATTCATTACTTTAACAACTGGCTTTTCACCAATAAAATATCCTGCAATATCAACTGCCTCATTAATATATCCACCTGGATTATTGATAAGATCAATTACATAATAATCAACTTTATCTTTCAACGCAAACAAATTCTTTTTAAACTCTTCTGAAGCATTTTCTCCAAAAGTATTTATTCTTATATATCCTATATTCTTATCTAAAACTGTACTCATTACTGTTGGAAGTTTTACCTCTTCCCTTTTTACATTAAAAGTTAAAATCTTGTTATCTCTTTTTACCACGAGTTCTACATTTGTTCCTGGTTTACCATTAAGATATAAAGCTGCTTGTTGAGCTTTTAGCTGTTTTAAATCATTATCATTTATCTTAACTATTACATCTCCTACTTTTAATCCTGCTTTTTGCACTGTTGAATTTCTTACTATTCCACTTATTTTTATTTCATTATTATCATCTTGTAGAAAAACTCCTAAACCATAGAATTTCATATTTAACATATTTAAAAATCTACCATATTCCTCTTTTGTAAAATAAATAGAGTAAATATCATTTAAATTTGAAACCATCTCATTAATATTTTTTGTTTTAAGAACACTATCATCATATTTGTATAAAAAATGATCTTCTATAAGATTTCTTACTTCATTTACCGGTTCAGCATTAACACTCGCTGGTATTAACGTTACCATCATAATTAAAGCTAATGCTAATACTTTAAATTTGCTTTTAAACTTTACTAAACTTTGGTTTTTAAACACTTTATCTCCTGTTGTCAAAATCCCATAAAACTCTGTAAAAATGTTTATGAAGTTTATTAAGAATTCTTCAACAGTTCACCTCCCCTGTAAAATTTTATTTATGTATGTTTAAAAGCTCAGCACTATAAAGTACTAAGCTTTATTTTTAAACTTCAAATTTAACTGTCCACTTTTCGAAATTAAAATCTCCAGGTAATCTCTGTTCTTTTAAGAATACAAATTCTCTTACTGTAGCTTTGTATGGATTAATTTGAACATTAATATTTTCAAATACTCCTTTAGTTGCTAATTTTCCTTCAGCATCATATATTGTAACAGGAAGTTTTCCAAGTTCTACTGCTTTGTTTGTACCATTTCTCATTATTAAAGTCACACCTAAACTTCCATCTTCCTCTTCTTTTACATAAAAAGTACTTATACTAAAATCTCCATCTTTTAATTTAGGAAGATCATTTACATATTGTTGAAGCATCTCCCTTTTATCTTCTGCAATATCTTCTGGTAAATCCTCTAATTGTACTTTTACATATCTTATAGCCTTAATTCTAGAATCAAAAACTATTTTCCAATCATCTTGTGGTATTTCATCCACATTTACATTTTCTTTGTCAAAATAGATTTTCCAAGGTCTTACTGAATGAGCTGGTATCTTACCCATCTCTTTCAAATCAAAAATTTGACTTGCTAAAACCTCATCTTTAGAATTTACTATATCAAAAGGCACCTTTTCTAAATTAATAGGTTTTGTTAAACCATTTCTTATATAAATACTCAATTCATATTTATCTCCTATATCATAGATATAAGCAGCACTTACATTTATATCTCCCTCTTTTATAGGAGGTAAATCTTTTATTTCATCTTCTATAAATTCCTTTTGGAAATCAGAAACAACATTCTCTTGTTTGGGATGAAGTGAAAGTTCTGTATCTACAACAGGCCTGTCCTTTTTAACGCTATTTTCCATTTTAATCCTCCATTCATATATAATGAATAATTAATACATAAATATGCCATGTAGTGTACTAAATTACAACTAATATAAGTATATCATTAACTAGTAAAATTTTAAAGAATATAACGCAGTTTTTGAATTTCCATTTTATTCATGTAATTTTACTTTTTTATTATATTTTACTTTATTAACAAAAATATTTATCAAACTAAAAATACCATTTATAAGAGTTATAAATACCGCTCCTGAAAAATCAATTAAAATATCTGCAACCTTTGAAGTTCTTTGTAGAACAAAACTTTGATGAAATTCATCTAAAACTGCATACATAAGACATATAAATAGTACATAGACAATTCTATGTTTACTATTAAATCCTATAAAACTAAAAAACATATATACTAATATAGCTAAAATCATATACTCAGAGAAATGTGCAAATTTTCTAATGACAAAATTCACTACACTTAAATCATTCTTAAATCTATATTTTGTGTTTTTTTCTAACTTAACTTTAATCTTGTTAAGTGTTTCATGAGAAAAATTTTCCTTAATACTAATTGCTATTTTATAACTCATAGAATTAGATTTATTTCCATCTTTAGATGAATTCAAAAATATAAAGCTCATCCAAATAACTGTAATCACCACAAAAATAAATACTGCAGCTCTTTTCATCGTCCTCACCTCCTGGAAAATTTTGCACCCCTGGGGTCCTTCCATATTTTGGACCCCAGGGGTGCTTCCATATTTATCCTATTTCAACTATATACTTATATCTATCCGCTCTATAATAACAAATAGAATACTCTAAATTATTTCCATGATTGTCAAATGATATCCTTGTTCTCTTCAATATAGGAATACCCTTTTCTATTTCTAGATGTTTACTAACATTTATATTTGATGCTGATGCCTCAAAAGATTCTTTTACTTTAGCAGCTGATATGTTATTTCTTTTATTCAAAAGCTCATATAATGAACCACAATATTCTTCTTCCTCTAAAGGTAAATTTAATTCCCTTCTTAAATATGTTACAAAAACTGCTATAGGCTTGTTATCAGCATATCTTAATCTTTCAATTTTATATACTTCTTCACCTTCATTTATGCTTAACTTTTTCGATATAACTTTATTAGCTTTTACCATACTAACTTCTATAACTTTTGTTGAGGGCTCAAAACCTCTCATTTTCATCTCTTCTGTAAAACTCATTATTCTACTTAAAGACTCTTCTATTTTATTAAATATAACTGTAGTTCCTTTTCCTCTAGTTCTTGAAAGATATCCCTCATTAACAAGCTCATTTATTGCTTGTCTTACTGTTATTCTACTAACATTAAAAAATTGTTGAAGTTCAAGCTCAGATGGAAGTATATCTCCCGGCAAATATTCTTCGTCTTCTATTCTTTTTCTTAATATTTCCTTTATTTGATAATATAATGGAGAGGCTCCTTTACTATAATCTAGTTCCAATATATCACCTCTTTCTTCCTAGATTTAAAATACATCTATATACATTTTATCAGTTTCAAGCTTATATATCTAGTTTTTACTAAAATTTTATATATTACTTATTTTTCACCTGCTAAGCTTAAATTGTTAGCATCTTACATATGCTTTTAAAACCCCTATTTTCTCTCCTTTACTTTTTTCTGTAGGTTTTATAGTATATTCTGAAACAGCTGCTGGTATAATAAATGTTTCTGCATAGTGAACTATAAAAGGTTCAAACTTATTATCAGTACTTTCAACTACAGCTTCATCACCTTCTACAAGATTTAATACATTAACTACTCCATTAGTATTTAATTTTATCTCTTCTTTAGACCAAAATCTTCTAGTTTCAATAAATTCAAGCTCATGTAACCCTGTTCTTTCTTCTTTAACTTTACTATCATCTTTTATGAGTTCTATTCTATTTACTAAATTATCTTTTACCCACTCTGTAGTTCTATCCCACTGTATTACCTTTTTTCCATGATTTAAGTGTATAGGCCTTGGAATCCCATCTAAACCTACTCTTCCCCAATCCCAAAGTTTAAAAGTAAATATATATGGTGTTGCACTAATTTCAAGCACCATAGCATTTTTACCTGAACAATGAATTGTTCCTGCTGGTATTAAGAAATGATCATGTTTTTTAGCTGGAAACTTATTTATATATCTATCTGCATCAAAAGAAAACCCTGGCTTTTGAGCTTGTTCTAAATCGTTTATCATTCCATCTTTACTAATTCCATTCTTTACTCCTAAATAAACACAAGCGTCTTCTTCTGCATCTAAAATATAATAACTTTCATCTTGAGTATACTGCATTCCAAAGTTTTCTTTAATATACTGAGTAACTGGATGTACCTGTAGACTTAAATTTCCTCCTCCAATTGTATCAAGGAAATCAAACCTTATTGGAAACTCCGCTCCAAACCTAGAATAAACCTTTTGCCCTAATAATTCTTTTGGTTTATAAAGAACAGCATTAATTGCAGGAACTTCTATTCTCACATCACCATATTTCAAATACAAACTATTTTCTTCTGGCACTCCATCAAAAGACCAAGCAAAATTTTCTTTGCTTTTGTCCAAATCACATACCTGTTTCATCCATTGTCCACCCCATACTCCTGGATCAAAATATGGTACAAGTCTAAATGGACGACTTACTGTTTCAATTAATCCTTGCCTAAAAGCATCTCCACTAATCATTTTAGGATTATCATATATATTAGTATCTAATAAATAATCTATACTATCATACAAAGTTTTTTTGTGTCTATCTGCAATTCTCCATTCTATAAAAAATGATCTCTTATATTTTTTCAAAATATCTTCATCAAAGTTGCTTACCTTATAGTTTCCTAATTCTTTTTTTCTATACCTTTGTTGAATTTCCCATCTTGCCAAATCTAAATAAACTAATGTATCACCTTTAGTAATTTTACTTGCAAAAGCACCATAAACAAGCACTATCCCCTGTTCTATCTTGTCCAAACTTTTCTTTGCTTCCAAAAGCTTTTCTTCATCAACAAAATCATCTACTTCTCCATAGTACATTATTCCAAAAACTCTATCATCAGTTAAATTTCTCTTTATTAATTTTGTCATTGTTTCTCCATCATACAAAATATCTTCACTTTTTATAACAAGAGTAGGATTTAATCCCTCAATAAATGCATTTAACACCTCTTCATCTCTAACTCCAGGATAACAATCCAAAGTTATGATGTACTTATTATTATCCACTTTACTTTTAATTTCATTTATTATATCACTGTATCCTACCCAAACTTTATCCTCAAACCCCTTTACAATCACTTCAGGTTCTTTATCATAATTAGGAATTCTCTCTTTGTAATTCATAAATTTTCCTCCTTTGTGTCCTTATCTAGCGACTAATTGAATTTCTCCATTATTATTAAATACTCTATAAGGGAACTCCTTATCCTCAATAGATTTGTAATCATGTCCTGATACAGTTGGCCAACATGCTCCAACCTTTAATACTTCATTACCCGTATTTATAATTCTATGAGCTAATTCTCCATCAATATGATGTAATGAACCCTTAGAAATTTTTTCTGCCCACATCTCTCCATCTTTATTCATTAGAAGCAGCAAGCCCTCCCCCTGTAGTCCAAAATAAAACTCTGCACAATTTAAATCTTCATGAAAATGCCCTCTTGTCATATTACATTCATCCTTTATATAAACAGGATTCATAACTGTAAGTCCCCAAAATAAATTACCTTTCTTATCTTCATCTCCTTTACCATAAGAATGAACTTCATACATAATAGTACCTGAATCATTCAATTCCTCATCTTCATATTTATAAAGATTCTTTACATCTTTTAAATACTTCTTGTAGTGCTTAACTTCATCACCTTCTAAAATTCCTTCAGGCATTTTATGGTATACTTTCGGATCTATTATTTTCATTAAATTTATCCTCCTATGGATTGAAATCATCCCACTTTTCTTTAGTTTTTTCTGGATGAGATACAATTAAAAATTTATCTGGATTCTCTTGAAACTGAGAATAAATAGGAACTCCTTTTTCTATAGAAAATTCTTTATATTCTCTTGCTTTTTTTATAATTATCTCTGTCTCTTCATAATTTTCATTGTGAATCCATTCTATTTGTTCTTGGTCATTAAATACTGGGAAATAAGCTAATCCCTTATGCTGTCTTATTTCATCATAATCAAAGCCAAAATCTCTAACACACCACGCCCCAAAAGTTAATGGAACTTCTGGATTTAAACTTACTGTATAATGAGCAAAGTAAGGTGGAACTATCACAACATCACCTTGCTTTGCGTAGATTGCATAACATTTTCCTGGATTATCTTTTGTGCTTTCTTGCATATAAATTACTGCGTCTCCCTGCCATATTTCATATACCTCTGCAGTAGAACTACCACAAGATTTTGATACCGAATGTACATGTCCTTGTGATCTTACTGGCTCATTTCCCAATTTTCCTGCAGCATAAGTTACTACTCCAAACAATAAATCTCTTTTAATCATATCTTCCTTATCTTCTTCAATCCCTACATCCATTGCTATTGAATATACAATATCAGGGCCAGTGCACATTGGATCTTTTAAACTCTTTCTGATATCATCTAATCTTCTATTTTCAACTTCAGGGCCAAAAACACCATCACCATATACAAAACCAAATGGATCATAAGTCGGTTTTATATTAAATCCTGGATAAAAATCCATTATCATCCCTCCAGACTAAAAAAATTTTTCTATAATCAAAAATATTATCACCGTAACAATCAAAGGTGCCATCAAGATAAATAAATAGGTATTAGAAAGCTTATTTACTGTTTTATCCCATTTTTCTTTGTTGAACCACATACTATCATCATCTTTTACTATTACAAAATCATCTTTTATAAGATTCTCTAAAAGATACTTCTTTTCTCCATGTGGAATACTTAAATCTATATCATCATAAAAAATACTGTTATTTTCACTTATCGCTTTTTTATTTATAAAAATATCAATAATTAGTCTGTTATGGCTTTTCTTCGATTTGGATTTTACGCCACTGTTATTCATCACTTTTGATACTCCTTTATAATATTTAATATGTGTTTTTTCATAGGTCTTATTGATACTAATAAAACTAAGAATAAAAATATAAACACTATACTTAAAATCATAAAAATTACTGAAAATTTCATATTCATTTTATCCATAATAAAGTAACCAGTTAATGCTAAACAAGATATTATTCCCAAAAATATAATAGACTTTTTAATCCTTAAAAACATGTTATATTTCTTTAAAATTTCTTGTTTTTTATCCATAATCTCACCCTTTATAATTTATTGAGATTGAGACAAAATATCTCAATCTCAATATATAATTTTAGAAGAATTTCACAGCTACACCCACTGCTGCTAGTCCAATAAGAACCGCCATAACTTTAAGTGGAGACATTTTTTTCTTTGACATTAAGAACCAACAAAATACAACTAATAATAATGGAAGTATCTTTGGAAATATCCCATTTAAAACATCCATAACAACAATCTCTTTGTTACCACCTGTTGGAAACTTCAATGCGGTTGATACATTTACATATGAAGCTGCAACACCACCCACTACTATAGAACCTAATAAATTAAAGGATTCACGAGCACGTTGAGCTGCCTCGCCTACAATTAAATCCACAGATTTCGTACCAAGCTTATAACCTTTAAGGAAAACAAAGTAGCTAAGAGCTGTGATTGTAGTTAAATAAGTTATTATATAAAATATTGGTCCCATAGGATTTCCATTCTGAGACAATCCCATAGCTATTGAGATAAGAAGTGGGATATACATACCAGGTATCATAGCATCTCCAATACCTGCTAAAGGTCCCATAAGCCCTATTTTTATACCATTTATAATTTCGTCATCAATATCAGCACCATTTGCACGTTCTTCTTCTAATCCACATACTATACCGTTTATTACCGAACCTAATTGTGGCTCAGTATTATAAAATGCTGAATGTCTTTTTAACGCTTTTAATTCTTCTTCTTTATTATCACCATATAATTTCTTTATTACTGGAATCATTGATACAGCAAATCCAAAAGATTCTAACCACTCAAATGACATAGAACTTAAATTTCCAGTGTACCATGACCACCAAGATTTTCTCAGGGTAGTCTTATCTAACTTTTTAATTTTTTCTCCCATATTATAATTCCTCCTCTTCTTCTGAAGAATTGTTAGTTGCCATTGCAGGTTTAGCTGTATATCTAAAGTTTAAGAATGCAAAGAATGCTCCTATTATTGCTAAAGAAATCATGTTTATTTTTAATGAAGCTATTAGAACAAAACCAAATAAGAAATATATTAGCTCAAAGTCTTTTTTAGTTACCTGTCTTAAAAGTATAGCAACCCCAACTGCTGGTAGCATTCCACCTAATGCTGTAAGCATACGCATTGTGAAAGATGTAACTGGGAAAAAGTTTATTATATTTGTAGCTATAGATGAACCATAATATACAACTACAAATGTTGGAATGACACGTAATAAGAAATTAGTCAACTGTGGTCCTACATAGTGATTGAATTTCAATCCTTTTAAATCGCCTTTGTCTACACAATCTACTGCTTTATGATTCCAGTATGAGTTTATTAACATCATGAAGTTAAAGAATATTGTACCAACAGCTCCTACTGCAGTTGCTATAGCTACAGCAGACTCAACAGTAGCGCCTCCTTTAACAGCCATAACACCAAGAGAAACACCTATATAGGCTGCTGCATTTAAATCCTGAGGCATTTGTCCACCTGGTGTAACAAGAGCAATATAAACAACTTGAACTGCAACCCCAACAATAACACCAGTAGTCACATCTCCTAAAATAAGACCAATTAAAAGTCCAGATACTATAGGTCTACTAAGTACATACCAACCTCCTGTTAAGCCAAAGAACCACGGAACTGAAAGTGAGCCTAAGTAAGCAAAAATTGAAATTAATAAGACTTGAATAACATTTAGATCCATATTTTTTCCTCCTTATATTTTTATTTCTATAAAAATTTTTTTCTTACGTTACTCCATAAAACACTTTTTGCATCTGGTACAAGTCTAAAGTCTACTTCATATCCCTTGCTGAAAATCTTTTCAAATGCCTTTATTTCCTCAGATGTTATATCTGCATTATTATTTATATTTACAGTTCCCTCCCGTGCACTTTGTGGACCAACATTTACTTTTTTAACTCCAGTATCTAAATTGCTGTCTACAAGTATTTTTGCCATAGTTATAGGATCTTTCGTTATTAAAAAATATTTTTTATCACTTTTTACTGCTTGCTCCATTTTTCCTAAAAATTGTTCAAAACTAAATATAAATGTTTTCTTTCCTGAAGCCGCTTTTAATGCAGTTTTTAAAACTGGATTGCCTGCAGCAGCATCATTAACAGCTATTATTCCATCACATGGATTTTCCATTGCCCATCTTGTAACTACCTGTCCATGAATTATTCTGTCATCTATTCTTATAAAAGTAATTGCCATAATTATTTCCTCCTATAAATCATCATTTTCATCATCTTCTAATTGGAATTTTCCAATACCATCTTTTGAAGCTTCTATAATTTCTTCAACTTCCTTATCACTAATTTCGTTTTCAATAAATAATAAAGATAAAAGCATAGGTAGATTTAACCCTGAAATAATCTTTGATTTACCAAGCAAATTCTTTTCTGAAAGCAGTGTAGTAGTTGTGGTAAAAGGCGAACCACCTTTTAAATCTGCAAGCACAATTATTTGTTCTGAATCCTTTATTTTTTCAATAAGTCCATTTAATTTTTCTTTAAAAGATTGTATTCCCATATTTTTCTCTAAACATACATAATTCGTATTTTCTAAATTTCCATAAATCATACTTGCTGCTTCAAATACACCTTTAGCCATAGTTCCATGACTTACAATAATAATATTCTTCAACGTACCCCCTCCTTATCATTAGTTATTTTTACAATATACAAAAATCTTTTAGTTCTTCCCTCATATAACTGTTTTTCCCATTATTCCATATATTATTCTGATATATATTGTAACATTATAATGTTATATCATTATAATTTATTATAAATTCAATACGTTTACATGTCAAGCTGATTTATATTAAATTTTCAAAAAACTTTGTCAATTTTGTCGAAAGTTAATGGTGTTTTTACTAAAAAAAGGCTGTTGATAATTTATATTTATCAACAGCCTGAAGTACTACAACTTATATTACTTTAAATCTCTTAACTCTATTATATCTCTCCAAAAGTTCCTTCATAATGATCAATATATTTTTTCCCATTGCTATTAATTATTTTATAATTTTTAGAATATGGGCCATCACCACAATCAGCATTCACACTTAAAGTCACATATATTTGATTTCCTCTTGTCTCTTTTTTAGTTATTTTTGCTTTTAATATTTCGTATTTAATCCCAATATCTCCAACTTTTTCACAATAATCTTTTTCTATATACTTTGCATCTACAAATTTTAATAATCTATTTATTTCATTCTGTGTTAATACTCCATTTAGATAATTATTTAATTTTTGCGGACTATTTAAATCATCACTAAATTTAATATAGCATCCTCCATCACATTCTAAAGTATCTCCTTTTCTTGCATGAAGAACCTTATGTATTCTATATTGAGCATTATTTATAAGTTGTAGAATTTCTTCATCACGTGGTGTATTAGACTGCTTTGGTGAATTTTTTGGTGAGTTTTCTACAGCTTTTTTTACGTTATTATTTTTCTTTACATTATTATTTTTCTTTATACTATTATTGGTATCAACATTTTTAGTTGACGAATTCATTATACTTGTTTTTTTAGTTTCTGTATGTTTTTCTTCTTCTGCAGGTGTTACACTATCTTTTGATGCCACTTCTATATCATGTTTTGATTCTTGTGTATCATGCTTTGGTTGTGACTTTGAATCTGATGCAACTTTTGTAGAATTCTTTTCTGTTGACTTGTCAGCCAAATTAGAATTCACTTTAACTACTTTTAGTGCTACTGCACAAATAAAAAGTATAACAACAATAGAAACAATACTTAATGTCAATTTCTTTTTCATATCTATAAAATCTCCTTTGCTTGGAAATATCCATTAATCATTATACACTTTCTTTATTTTTTTTCAACACCACACCAAAATACTCCTTGCCTCTGGAAAAATTTACACCCCAGGGGTACTTCCAAAATTTGGACCCCAGGGGTACCATAAAGATTCATCAAAATATATCGATATATATTATATAAAGATTCAGAAAATTAAGCCTTTGTTGTAAAAGGAGGAAAACTATGAAGCTTAAATTAAATCACAAAATTTTTCTTATGGTATTATCCATAATAATTGTATTGAGTATAGGTACACTTTCATTTACTTATTATGAATTAAGTGTTGCCTTTAACTCAAAAATTGACGAACAGTTAAAATCTAACACTGAATTAGCATTAGATGTAATTAATGAAAAATATTCAGGTAATTGGAAAGTAGAAGGTAATAAACTTTACAAAGGAGAAAAGTTAATAAATGGAAATAATGAAGTTCTAGATTCTATAAGAAATAAAACAAATGCACATGTAACTATATTTTTAAATGATACTAGAATTTCTACTACAGTTCTTGATAATGGTAAAAGAGCCATTGGTACTACAGCATCTAAAGAAGTTGTAGATAAAGTATTAAATAATAAAAACGAGTATCATGGACAAGCGGTTGTCGTCGGTGATAAATATGAAGTTAACTATATACCTATAAAAAATCAAAATGAAGAAGTTATAGGAATGTTCTTTATGGGAATAGAAAGAACTCAAATTAATAGTCAAATAATGAAAATTATACTTATAATTTCAGGAATTACACTAGCTGTAATTATTATAGCTTTAATTATAGTATCTTTTGTTACAAAGAATATGGTAACGCCTCTGCAAGCTTCAATAAATCATTTTAAAGGAGTTTCAAATGGAGATTTAACACAAGAAGTTCCTGAAATTTATTTACAAAGATATGATGAAATTGGTGATTTAGCAAGAGGGATAGATAATATGCAGTCGAATGTTAAAGATATGCTTTTAAGTGTAAAAGATAATTCTGAAAAAATTGATGTAGAAATGGAAGGATTATCAGCTGCTACAGAGGAACTTTCAAGTTCTACAGAAAATGTAGCACACTCTATACAAGATGTAGCTAAAGGTTCTGCAGACCAATCTGAAAAATTAATGGATATTAGCAATATATTGGATAAATTTAATGGTGTAGTAGAAAAAATGTTAGATACAGTTGCAACCATACATTCTACTTCAAAAGATGTTAACTCTAAAGCAAAAGATAGTAATGAAAAAATGAAAGAACTCACACAATCTGTTGAAACAATGAAACAAGCATTTAAAACTTTTGCAAGTAAAATAAATACTCTTGGAAACGAAATAGGTAAAATTGATGAAATAACTGAAGTTATTAATAGCATTGCAGATCAAACAAATCTTTTAGCTTTAAACGCAGCTATAGAAGCTGCCCGTGCAGGTGAAAGTGGAAAAGGGTTTGCAGTAGTAGCAGAAGAAATTAGAAAACTGGCAGAACAAAGTAAAGCATCTTCTGAAAATATAAATGTAATTATAAAGGGTGTATCAAAAGAAACAGGTGAAATAATAGGTGTTTCAAAAAATATGGATAAGGAATTTAATAATCAAGAGAATGTAATTGAAACTACTTTGTATTCTTTTAAAGAGATAATAGATTCTATTGAAGATTTAATTCCTAA
Source organism: Haloimpatiens myeolchijeotgali (assembly GCF_042688525.2). GTDB lineage: Bacteria > Bacillota > Clostridia > Clostridiales > Clostridiaceae > Haloimpatiens. Next base: position 800,183 of record NZ_JBHWAB010000001.1, on the reverse strand, counting down.
AATTGTGTCTGTAAATTCTTCAGGAGATGAAGTAAAGAATTATGGAAAATTAATTGTGTCTGATGTAGAAAATATAGCAGCAATCTCTGAAGAAACATCTGCAGCATCAGAGGAAATTGCAGCATCATCACAAGAGATGAATGCAACCTGTGAAGAGACAGCAGCTACTGCCGAGCATTTAAGCGGCATGACTAAAGAAATGATGTCCAAGGTAGAAAAGTTCAAGCTGTAAACAATAATGCTACGCTCCGATAAATGATATTTTGCTACAAAACCGTTAACTGCATAAAGTAATTCTAAGCCCTAAAAATTTAACATTGCTAAAAAACTCAAACTCGCTACACTCAAACAATGAGTTTTTCTTAACGCAATGTTAAATTTTTAGAGCAAGAATTACTAATTATTTGTTAAAATGGTTTTTACGCAATATATCATTTATCTGCGCTAAGTATTATTCTTATTCCAAACTGTTTACCTTTAGAAAATTTACACCCCAGGGGTGCTGACATATTTTGGACCCCTGGGGTGATTAAAATTTATATTGCTACTTTCTTAATGATCCTGACCTTTTGAATGAAATAATTCTAATGGTTCTTCAACTTCTGGCAATTTATATAGTTCGAATGGATCTATATCCAAACATTCAGTTGTATCATAATTTCCACTAATATCCCAAGCTAGTGTTCCATTTAAAACAGTACATCTATCTACAAACATTTTCTTATCTTGTAGTTGCTTAAAAATTCCTTTTTTTATCAATTCCGAAGCATTAAAAAGTCTTATAGAACCATCATCAAAGTAAACATATACCTCATAATTATTAGTTGGTATTACTTGGATAACTTCTGGAAAATAATCCATAAAACTCCTCCTTTATGATAGTGGTGATATTTTATTAAGTCTTTCATGTAATCGTGCTAATTCCCAATTCTGCATTAATTCATCTTTATGCAATTCAGCCCAAGCTAATACTAATTTCAATTGACGTTTTGGTAACATTCCCTTTAAAACTTTTACATTAATTATCTCTTTATTTTTATTATATTATAAATTTTTACATTATTATAGAGTTTTTTAATTATTTTATACTCCACTGCCTTTTTATACTTATTAATAGTTTTACCATAATTAAAATGTTCACCACTATAAAAAGTGCTTTTTTTAATTTAAATTTGCACCCCAGGGTTCCTTCCATTTTTTGGACCCCTGGGGTGCTTCCATAACTATTTGGCTTTTCTAATACTGTTTAAGACTTTGATATTTTTGAGTTCAAAGTCATTAAACTCACTTTCCTCAACATAACTTTTTACTCCAATGTACCAAGTTTTGTTTGAGAAATAATCTACCCACTGTTTTTCAGTAAATTTATATCCATACTTAGCATAAATCTCATTTATTAATAATTGAATTTGATGTTTATCTAACTTTGAAAAATCTTCAGCCTTTAAATAAGTTTCACTTAACGCAGGACAAACATATTCATTATCTGGACAATTAAAATTATATAAATTTGAAGAATCATCTGCCTCTTCATTTGTTACTACATCATCTGTATTCTTGTCTTCTTTAGTAACTTCACCATCTTTATCACTATCTTTTAAATTATCCTTTTTACTTTCTTCTCTCTTATTGGACTTATCTTGACTTTTAGTCGTTATAGTTTGATTATCTTTAACCTCTTTAGGTTTATTCATGTTAGAAAACCATAAGTATCCTCCACCAAAAGCAATTATAGCAGCTAAAACTATTATCATAATTACAAGAAATTTATTCTCTCCAATACTAGATGTATTATTGTTATCATCATCATCATTTTGTATGTTTTGTGAACCATTAAGTCTTTCTCCACATTTTCTACAAAATTTAGATTCATCTTTGTTTTCAGTTCCACATTTACGACAAAACACTTTACGCCCTCCTTATCTGTAACTTTCATTTAAAGATAAAATAACCTATTTTGCCAATTTTACCTTTAAATATTATATCATGCTTTGTAGAAAAATGCATATAGATTGGAAAAATTTACACCCCTGGGGTCCTTCCATATTTTGGACCCCAGGGGTGCTGCCATTAATTTCTTGATTTTCTTAAATGTTTGCAGTACTTAAATATATAGATTATTATAATGCCTATAATTATACCTATAGAATCTATGAAAACATCAGTAATTTTACCTGTTCGTCCATGTATAAAAAGTTGATGAAATTCATCTGTACATGCATATAATACTGTAAATATACAAACTTTAATCTTTTCATTTTTTAACTTGATTTTTCTAAAAGCATAATATAAAAGCATAAAAAGTATTAAGTATTCTGTTATATGTGCTGTCTTTCTTATTAAAAAATTTAAAAATTCATAATCACTTTGTTTTATCACTTCTATATTTAACTTATTTAAAACATCAACAATAAAATGATTGTTCTTAGAAGATTCCCTTCCAACCTGAGAAGAAAAAAGGAAAATAACAATCATCCATATTATAGCTGGTATAAAATATTTTACTTTTTTAATAAGCTTATATCTCATAATGCCGCTCCTTTTTATGTATGGTGCTTGTACCTGGAAATTTCTACACCCCTGGGGTCCTTCCATACACAATAAATATTATATACCATAGCACCCTTTCCTAAAACATAAATCCAGCATTTCTGTTGGATTTATATGCACTGCTTGCCGCTGGAAAATTTTGCACCCCTGGGGTACCCGCAGTAATAGCATTTTCCACAAATGTTCTATATTGCTTTCTTTTATTTAGTTCATTGAAATAATAAAAAATTCTATCAGGTACTATTATTTTTTCTTGTTTTTTCCCTATATACATATTATAACTGCTCCACTTATATCTCTCTGGTTTCTTTACCATATTTGCTCTAACTGGGTTTAAATGAATATATCTGCTAACCTCAAGCATTTGTGCATCATTTTTAATAAACTCTTTATGGTATCTTCCCTGAAATAAATGCCCTATATAATCATATTTTTTATTAAAGTACTTTGCATATATTCCATTTACTCTTCCTATAAATTTTCCCGGAGGATTATCTTTAGTTTTAATTAATATATGTACATGATTGTCCATTAAACAGTAACATATTATTTCATATTGTTCATATCTAAAATAATACAAAGCCTCTTCCATCAATATTAAATAATGTTGAAAATCTTCTTCATCTCTAAATATATTGCTTTTGTGGTTTCCTCTTGCTGTCATATGACAACTAGCTCCTGGATACCAGGGCACTTTTCGTGTTGGCAAAGTATAAACCTCCTTTTTCATTGTTATTTTTGATTATTGCCAATCCTCCACATTTTACACATATATTTCACCACAAAAATCCAGCATTTCTCTGGAAAAATTTACACCCCAGGGGTCCTTCCATATTTTGGACCCCTGGGGTGCTTTTCTGAGGTGCTTTTCTATGCCGCCTATTCTTGTTCGGCGGCCACTTCCTTCATGGCTTCATTTTGTTGCATATTTGGTTGTGTTTTAATGCCTTGTCCTACTCCAAAATAATTAAACCCTTGTTTCTCCATCATAGGTTTCTTATAAATATTTCTAAAGTCAAAGAAATTTGGCTGCTTCAATAATTGTTTTGCTCTATCTAAATCAAGATTTCTGAATTGATTCCATTCAGTAATGATAACTAAAGCATCACTATCTTCCATAGCTTCATATTCATTTTCACAATAAGTAATTCTGTCATTTATATTCTCTAATCTCCATTTTGCTTCCTTATATGCTATTGGATCATATACTTTAAATCTAGCACCCATCTTCGCTAATTCATTTAATATAGTAATAGCTGGTGCTTCACGCATATCATCTGTATTAGGTTTAAAAGCCAATCCTAGTATTGCTAATTGTTTACCCTTTAAACTTCCTAATTCATTTTCAATCTTTTTAGCCATTAATACCTTTTGATACTCATTAGCTTCAACAGTTTTTTCAATTAAACTAACTGGAGAATGATATTGTTTTCCTATCTCTGCAAGTGCTAATGTATCTTTTGGAAAACATGATCCACCATATCCTGGACCTGCATGCAAGAATTTAGGACTTATTCTACCATCTCTACCCATTGCCTTTGCTACATCTTGAGCATTAGCTCCCACTTTTTCACAAAGATTTGCAACCTCATTTATATAAGTAATTTTCAAAGCTAAAAATGCATTTGAAGCATATTTAATCATTTCAGCTGTTTCAATATTTGTCTCAACAAATGGAGTTTCATTAATATACAATACACTATATACCTTTTTCATCATTTCCATAGCTCTATCTGATTCTGTACCAATAACAACTCTATCTGGGTGTGTAAAGTCATGTATGGCAGAACCTTCTCTTAAAAATTCTGGATTAGATACTACATCAAAATCATAATTAACTCCACGTTTATCTAATTCTTCCTTAATCCAAGCTTTTACCCTTTGACCAGTTCCTATAGGTACTGTACTTTTATCTACAATTACTTTATATTCGTTCATGTTTCTAGCAATATCTCTAGCAACAGCTTCAACATATTGAAGATCTGCACTTCCATCATCTGCTGGTGGTGTACCTACTGCTATAAATAAAACATCACATTTCTCAACAGCTTCTTTTATATTTGTAGTAAACCCTAATCTTTTATAATAAACATTTCTTTCTACAATAGGTTCAAGACCTGGCTCATAAATTGGTATACTACCTTTATGTAAAGCATCTATTTTTTTATTATCATTATCCACACAAACAATATTTAAACCAAAGTCAGACAAACAACTACCTGTAACAAGTCCAACATATCCTGTTCCTATAACTGCTATTTTACTCACTTCAAAGTCCCCCTTTAAAACCTTAAATCTATATTTGATAGTATTCTTTATACCACTTAACGAATTTACCCAATCCTTCTTCAATACTTGTGTTAGGTTTAAAATCTATATCTTTTGATAAATCAGAAACATCCGCATAGGTTCTTAGTACATCACCTGGCTGCATTGGCATATAATTTTTGTTAGCCTTTTTACCTATTTTATCTTCCAATACAAAAATAAATTTTTCTAATTTAACTGGCTGATTATTTCCAATGTTATATATCTTATATGGTGCAAAACTACTGCTAATATCATCCTTAGTTTCATCCCATGCATCATTACCTTTTGGTGCTAATGGAATAAGTTTATATATTCCTTCTACAATATCACCAACATATGTAAAGTCTCTTTCCATCTTTCCATGATTAAAAACATTGATAGTTTTGCCTTGTAAAATATTTTTGGTAAATGAAAAATAAGCCATATCAGGTCTTCCCCATGGACCATATACAGTAAAAAATCTAAGTCCAGTAGTTGGAATTCCATATAAATGACTATAAGTATGAGCCATTAATTCATTAGATTTTTTAGTTGCTGCATAAAGACTTACTGGATGATCTACATTATGATTAGTTGAAAATGGTGCAACTTTATTACCACCATATACTGAACTTGATGAAGCATATAATAGATGTTTTACTGGATTATGTCTACACGCTTCAAGTATGTTCATAAATCCAATAAGATTAGAATCCACATAAGCATATGGATTTTCAATTGAATAACGAACCCCTGCTTGAGCCCCTAAATTAATTACATAATCAAATTTGTATTTATCAAATAGCTTGTCTATGTTTTCTTTATCTTTTAAGTCAATTTTATGAAAAATAAAATTTTCATTCTTTTTCAACAAAGATAATCTACTTTCTTTAAGATTGACATCATAATAATCATTTATATTGTCAATCCCTACTACTTTATAATCTTTTTCTAGCAATAATGAAGCTAGATGAAAACCAATGAAGCCAGCCGCTCCTGTAATTAAAATTTTAGAATTTTTATTAATGTTTTTATTCATATGAAAAACTCCTTAAATATTTTATTTTTTAATGTATTATACTTGTAAACTACTATTCTTTTGAATTACTGCAATAATAAAAACAGTAGCTCAAATAGAACTACTGCTTTTATTATTTATTTGATATTTTAATTTAGTGATTATTTATGGAAATTTTTATATTTAACAAAGTTTTATCTTACTGGAATATTTTTTATTATTGATTTAATTTTTATCTTCATACCCATTTAGATGTTTTTTGTGCCAATTCCAAGCTGTTTCTATAATAGTTTCTAAAGAATTATATTGTGGATGCCAACCTAGTTCTTTTTTAGCTTTATCACTTGAAGCTATAAGAATAGCTGGATCTCCTTCTCTTCTTTCTGCAATCTCTGCTTTTATTTCTTTTCCAGTAACTTTTCTTGTAACTTCTACTACTTCTTTTACAGAAAAGCCCTTACCATTACCTAAATTATAGATAGCACTATCTCCACCATTTTTCATTTTTTCTAATGCTAAAAAATGAGCCGAAGCTAAATCACTTACATGGATATAATCTCTAACACAAGTTCCATCCTCAGTATCATAGTCCTCTCCAAAAATCATAATTTTTTCTCTCTGTCTTAATGCAACTTGAAGAATTATTGGGATCAAATGTGATTCTGGTCTGTGATCTTCTCCTATTTTGCCACTTATGTGAGCTCCCGCTGCATTAAAATATCTAAGAACCGTATACTTTATTCCGTAAGCTTTATTACACCATTTTAATATTTTTTCTACTGAAAGCTTCGACTCTCCATAAGGATTAGTTGGAAAAGTTTTATCACTCTCTAATATTGGAATATTTTCAGGTTCTCCATAAGTTGCTGCTGTAGAAGAAAATACTATGTATTTTACATTATAATCTTTCATAGCTTCTAATAAATTTATTGTAGAGCCTATATTATTTTCAAAATACTTTAATGGATTTTCCATACTTTCTCCAACTAAAGAATAAGCAGCAAAATCTATAACAGCTTCTATTTTATTTTCAGTAAATACTTTATCTAATATTTTTCTATCCTTTAAATCTCCTTTATAAACCTTTCCACCTAAAATTGCATCTTTATGTCCTTTTTCAAAGCTATCTAAAATTACTACTTCTTGTCCTTTTTCAATAAGATGAGCTACCATATGACTTCCTATGTAGCCAGCTCCTCCACAAACTAAAATCGACATAAAATTTCCTCCCTCTTAACAGAAACCATAACATTTCATTATATTCAAAAATATTCTCTATATCATATTTTTACTCTTTACTAGTTGCCACTTTTTTATCTGTAACTCCATTAGTTTCTTTTTCAGTAATCTTCAATAAGTATTTAAGAACTCCCTCTCTTAAATCATCTCTTCTTAATACGTACTCAACAATAGCTTCTATAAAACTTTACTTGTCTCCTACATCATATCTTCTTCCTTCGAAGTTATATGCATACATAGTTTCTCTTTGTGATAACTCTTTTAATGCATCTGTAAGTTGAATCTCTTCAGCCTTGCCTGGTGCAGTATGTTCTAATATTTCAAATATAGCGGGATTTATAATATATCTTCCAAGAATAGCTATATTTGAAGATGATTCTTCTTTAGATGATTTTTCTACCAATCCTTTTACCTTATACACTCTATCTTCTATTTTATCTCCTGCTACTATTCCATACTTCTTCATATTCTCTTTAGCAACTGTGAACTCCAAGTACTTATGCATTATACTATACCCCTGCCACTAATCCTACATATCTAGTTCCTGCTACTACTATTTTATACATAATACATCACCCTTTTTATCTATATTTTCCGATTAAAACTTTTAATTTCGTTTTATTAACTAATAGTGTTACTATATTTAAAAGAATGATAGATATCACTAATATATTTACCTTGATTAACGCTTTAATAATCAGTGAATCATATATACATAATTGCTTAAACATAGTATATACAAACATAATAGTTAATTGATTCAAACATACATATACTATAGAATTCTCTCCTATATAAATAAATTCTTTATTAATAACTTTGACAATTTTAATTTTACACTTATTAAGATGTTTAGATATATTCCAATATGATAATATTCCTAAAATTGAATTAATCCAAAACAATGGAATTAGTGCATATGTAATTGTCCTCATATTTACATATTTATTTATGAAAATCAAAATTGTTGATAATATAAATATATATATAGTTTTTAAATTTGATTCATTAAGCAAATTTCTTATTAAAATACAATTAGCACTATGTTTTCTCATAATATACCCTATGTAAAATATTCCAATACCAACTAATGATACATCTATTGCTAAAGGTAATCTTTCACTTGAAATTAATGGATAAACTGAACCCATAATGGATATAAGAATAATAGTTACTGCCACTTGACACCTATTTTTGCATATTCTCAAAATAAAATAAAATGTTATCTCAATTATAAATAAACAGGTTAAAAACCAAAGTGCACCCGCAATAGGCATATTAGATTCAGTATTAATCCATAATAAACTTTTAAGTGGTATTATTAAATTATGCCCTTTTGGTAATCCAATAAATATAATCCAGCATATATAATTAAACAAGCCAAAACATGCATATGGAACTAATAGTGTTTTTATTTTCTTTTTTAAAAACTTTTTAAATGATAAATTAACTATTTTAAAAAGATATCCTGATATAAAGAAAAAAATTGGCATATGAAATCCATGTATATATTTATCAAATAACCTTCCAAATGAAATATGACCCATAATCATTAATAAAATACCAATTCCTTTAAGTATATCTATATATTTAAGTCTGTTTTGAGAATCTTTTTTAATTTCCATCATAATTTTATCAATTTCCTTTTAATTAAATTTAACAACTTATTATTAAATTATCTTTTCAAATGTTGCTTTCTTGTATGGTGCATTACTTAATAAATTTTAAATGTTTGAATATATCAATAATCTTTCCATTTACATTGTCTCCAATATTAAGAACTACGTTTTCTACTTATTCATCAATATCTGCATACATAAAATATAACGTAACCCCAATTTGTAAGACATTCACCTAAAACTAGTTCCTCTCAATTATTGCTATTTCATACATTTTCATCAACATTTTACTTTATATTATTTATAAAAATTATTTTTTTCTTACTTGTAAACTATTTTTACATTTATCTTTAACTAACTTAGTTTTTATCGCCATAAATACTTGTTTAATTTCATTTCTCATACTTGGAAATATATATAAGACTCTAAAATAAACTATAGAACATATCATAATTGATACCAAATTCCAAATTATACTATTACTAATTTTTTGTAACAACCATCCACCCACCCCCATAACACACGCTGAAACTGCTGACGGCATAACATTTCTAAAAACTTTTTCTATTGGAAACTTTATGTAAATTTTCATTATGCTAAACTGAACTAATATAAGTTCCATTCTTATCCAACTTCTTGCATAAACCAATATCCAAAATCCATATTTTGAACTAATTACACAAGTAGGTACTAAAACAATTAAATGCAATAACTGAGCTAAAAGTGATATTTTGGGTTTTCCTTTAGCCCTATATACCTCACCACAAAGATCTGCTAAAACAATTTTTAACCCATTAGTCAATGCCCAAATACCAATAATATTACTAGCTTCTCTCCAATTACTTCCCAATGCCACTTTAGTAGCTAAATCACTATATAAATATAACCCTATACTTAATGGAAATACAAAAATAGCAACAATTTTTTGTATTTTAAAATACATTTTATTAAATTCTATTATATCACCCTGCAACCTTGACAATGCAGAGAAAAGAACCGGCAGTATTGATGCCGTTATTAATGCCATAAGCGTATTTACCATAGAAGTTGAAGTTTTATATAACCCTAAATAATATTGATTAAAAAAACTACCAATGATAAATGTATCTGCCCAAACACTAAACCAAATTGAAATAGCCTCTAATAATGACCATAAACTAAATGAAATCATTTTTTTTAGAATTTTTATTTCATAGAAAAATTGTGGTTTCCATTTAGATTTAATAGTTAGTACAGCTGCATTAGAAAGTTGAATTAAAACATTTCCTATAATAAGTGCCCAATAGCTCAAACCTAAAATAGCTAAAGGTATTGTAACTATAAAAGGAATACATACTCCTATAATTCTAACTAAAAATAACGTTTTAAAATCAAAATTTCTTCTATAAAGCGCCATTTGTATACTTGAAAAAGAAGTAAGTAATAACTGAATGCAAGCTACAGCTATAACATTTCCTAAATCTGGGTTTCCTACACTCATAGCAATTGAGTCACGAAAAATTATAATAATTATCCATAAAAAAAGTGATATTGAAAAATTAGTCCAAAATGCTACATTAACACTTTTAATTTTTTCACTATCATCCTTAAACTCATATTGTACTAAATATTTTTGAAATCCTGCGTCAGTAAACATATCTGCAAAACTTGTAATCATTGTTATAGTAGCTACTACTCCAAAATCTTCTGGTAAAACAATTCTTGCTAAAATCATATTTGTAATTGGACTTATTATTTTTGCAACTACTTCTGTAAAAGACGACCATTTAGCTGCATTTATAATACTTCTATTAAGATTTTCTTTTTTCAAAATTTTCTTCTCCTTTTAATTTTCACAAAGTCACAAAGTTTATTTACATTATGATATCTAATTTTTTGTTGCAACTTTTAACATATATTTATCATATTTAAATTCTTATATATTTTTTTATTTTTCTAATTATTTCATAGAAAAATATATTTAAATAACTGTTTTGACTTCTCATTAAAAGAAAACATATTTTATGGTACATATTTTCTATTTCAGATAACTTTATATTATTTAATACTTTTTTAGTAATATCATTGTTAAGTATTTTTTTACACGCATCTATTTTTTCTCTAAAAATCAAATTATTATTTTCTATTTTAACCAAATTAGATATACAAACACTAATATGTATAAAATATAGTTGATTGTTTTTTTTACAACTGTACTCATCATAAATTTTCCAATAATCTATTAATTCATCTAATTTTTTATGATATGATGTAAAAATTGAAAATAACATAGGAGTATACCTTGACGTTATATTATTACTGTTATAAAAATGATATTTATAATAAACATTTTCATTAATATACATACTATTAACGTATTTCAAAATTTCAAAATTAAATACTGCATCTTGCCCTTTTCTCAGATCAGTAAATCTTATACCGTTTTTTATAATAAAATCTTTTTTATAAAATTTATTCCATACTGGAGCAATAAGCCCATCTTTAAACAAATTCCAAAACATTAATTTAATCTCATCATTTGTAGTGACATATGTATTTTTATAACTACATATGTTTTCAGTTTTTGGATGCCCGTTTACATAATTAATTATTGAATAAGCAAAAATAATTACATCTAAATTCTTTTCCACTGCTATTCTATAATTTTCTTGTAAGGCTTCTGGCAATAATTCATCATCTGCATCCATAAAATATATATAATCTCCCATAGCCATCTCAAGGCCGTAATTTCTACTAAACCCTGGTCCAGCATTGGAATTAAAAATAGTTTTTATTCTTGAATCTTTTCGTCTATACTCTTCACATATTAATTTACTTCTATCACTAGATCCATCATCTACTAATATAACTTCTATTTCTGTATACGATTGACTTATAACAGACTCTAAGCATCTTTTTAAATATTTTTCAGCATTAAAAACCGGTATAATAATACTAATCACAATATCAACTCTCTCCTTGTAATATTTTTCAATTAATCATATAAGTTTTTAATTTATTTCTTAAGCTAATTTTTTTATTTATTAAAACTAATATATATAATGGTATAACTGGATTTAAAAATGAATATATTAAACTTTGAGTATTAGTCCCCATGCACATTGATAATCTACATCCCAAATATATATATATAAATATAAACTCAAGTCTTTTTTCTTTTTCACAAACAATGTAGTCTAATCTCATTACAATATATTCACATATAATAGTAAAAATAGGGCTTAATATTACTCCAAAATAATTATACCCTATCCCTATTAACGGCATTATTAATGGAGATGAAGTATATTTATAGTTATACATATTGAAATAAATATTAATTCTATCTGATTGATTAATAAAGTTAGAGATATATGGAACAGACCCAAAAAAATCATTAATTAATGTTTCTATTGAAATACTATTTTTAAATATTAATTTCATGTCTATTGATTGAGCAACTAACCTTGGTCCTGAAAAATATGCTTGAAATTGACCAGACATAAATTTAATTAAATCTTCTAATGGATTCATAGAATCTTTAACTATCCAAGAAAATTTATATAGTGATATATTTATTATAGCTATCGATAACACAACTAATAATACACTTATAAATTTCTTCTTATATTTAGGAAATAGCGTTCCTGCTACTTTTATTCCTGCACATGCCATAATAATTATTGTTATACGACTTGTTCCTGTAAATAATCCTAAAAATACAATAACAACTAGTAAGACACATAAACCACAAATAAATCTATTTTTATTCATTATTTTTTCTATAATCTTAAGACCAAACATAAATCCAACACACTTAAACATTTGTGATAATATTTCAATTGCCCCATCTAGTTTTGTATTAAATACTATTTCTGAATGTTTTTCATTTATTGCGAAAAAATTGCTTGGAATAATCGAATTAGGAAACTTACTCAATATTAATAATGTTATTACTAAAAAAATCATAATTACAATATCATTTTTAAACAATGAATATTTCTTTTTAGCTTCTTTTCGTTTTAACTTTATTCGTGTATTTACAGCTATATATATGGTTATAAATACACATAATAATTCATAAATCATCAATATAAAACTCATATTAATACTATACATATTAGGATCTGGTCCTTGAATAAACACTTTTGGATTCATAATAATACTAATAGGCGTAATTACATATCGAGCAAAAATATAAGCATTTGAAAAATAGAATATTATTCCATAATTATATTTAGGTTTAATAAATATATTTGAAAATAAAATCATAAAAATAAAAAAAGCAATTGGTAAAACTGATAAATTTTTATATACTAAATCTTTACTACAAAATAAAGATATTGGAATTACAATAATTGAAGTTAATACTTCTACTAAATATACTTTTTTACTTATATTTCCACAGTTAACATTATCATTATATTCATTCACCTTTTATCAAAATACCTCCATTTTATTTATAAAATTAAACATAAAAATTATCTTTCATATTAAATCTACTTAGATATAACTTCATTAACATGATTTTTAAATTCACTGTAAAATTTTTTCCTTTTTTTATCCAACAAATCTTTATCATATTGTTTAGCTTTTTCAAAACTTCTTTTTGCCTCTTCCATCATTATCTTTTTATCCATATTTTTTATTAAATTACATATTTCACAAATAGAACCATTATTAAATATAAATTTATAATTTAATAATTCAGGTATTCCACCTGTTGTTGAGCCTAATGCTGGACATCCTCTACTCATAGCTTCTACTAATGCTCTAGGTAATCCTTCTTGTTTACTTGGTTGAATATATATATCTATATTATCCAAATACTCAAATACTTTATCATGTGGTAAAGCTCCTAAAAATTTAACTTTATCAAGTACACAGTATTTCTCTGCTACTGATTTTAAATAACTATTATCTCCACCTCCAGCTAAGTAATATTCAAAATTATAACCTTCCTTATTTAATTTTGAAATAGCTTTAATAACATACTCTTGCCCTTTATATCGAACATTTACAGCTGCTGTTGTTCCTATTACCACTGATTTATTCTTAAACATATTTCTTACTTTATTTAATCTTTTATCCAATATACTCTCATCTAAAGATGGTAATTCAACATCAGAACACCCAATATTTTGACCCTTAGTAGGATATCTATTTTGCAAAAATTCATTTGTAACATAAACTACATATTTTGCATCTTTAACTCTTTTTTTGGTTGCATAATACATAAATGGCGCTACTAATTTCCCCTTAAAACTGTGATTCCAAAATGCATCCCAAGGACAAGCAACAACTTCAATCAAGTAAGGTTTCTTTAGTTTTCTAGCTACATCTACAGCTATGTTACCCAAAACATTGGGCAATCTAATTATTACGACATCAAATTCTTTCATTTTTTTAGTAAGTTTTTTTCTAAACACTTTATTTTTATACATCATTCCTTTTATTGTCATAAAGTTATGACACGGTATTATTTTTGATACTCCATACTCATTTGAAAATCCACATATAGACATCATTCCACTTTTAGTTTTTACTTCAAAAGAATTTAACTTTTCTTCACTTTCTATTACTTCAATAGTTTTATCATTACGTACTAGTTTTATATTTCCAAATCTATACAATTCCTTACCAATTGAAAAATATCGGTTTAATATTTCTTCAGAAAATGTTTCAGGAAAATAATTTCCATTAATATCTGCTGTAATATCCCCACCATAGCAAAATAATACTTTCATCATTATACCTTCTCTCTACATATTTCTTAATATATTAAAAATAACTACTACTAATAAGCTACATTTAAAATTTCATTCTATTTTATATTTGAAAATACATCTTTCAATACTTCATCAGTCAAATCACCAAATAAAGGCCCATTATTTATTTGATGAAGATCTATACTTTGAGGAGTAATATTAAACTCTATTAAAATAATATCCCCATTAGGATCAATTGCAATATCCCACGATATTATACGAAAGTGACCAAATCTAACATGTTGTTTTTTAACTGCATTAACAGCCTTGCCATAATAGGGTATCTTAATTTCAGCAAACTCAGCACCTGACGGATGTTTTGTATATTTATTATATTGCTCATCATATGCTACTTTTTTTAAAGTTCCATCTTCACAAATTCCACAACTAATACCACCTGAAGAAAAATTATCTACCCTAGCTCCAACTCCACCCATCCTTAATACTGATGACAATAAATGTACTTCACCATTATATAAAAATGTTATAAAACGAATCGTATTAATTGATGATGTATTAATTGAACTAAGTATGCCATGTTGTTTTATTACGTCTTGAATAACAAAATTTTTTTCATACTGATGAAAAATCTCAGTTAATTCCTCTCTATTATTAAGTTCTGATGGACAAATAAATTTTACTGAATCTCCTCCCGCACCATCTATCGATGATTTAATAACAAATTCATCACATTTATAGCATAAATCAACTGCATCTTCTATTGATAAAATATTAAATTTATCATCAAAATAATTACCTGATATATTTCTTAAAATTATATTGGGGAGTTTTATACCCTTGAATCTTTCAGAATAGAAACATTTATCATCAATTGCTTTTGCAAACGATTTTTTATTATAGAAAGGCTCAATCTTACTGTAATAAATATTTTCAGGAATATATCTTACATCCTTTATACCATTACAATATGAATAAAACGAGTGCCACATTGTATTAATTTTACAATACTTAGACCAATATTTTTTTGATTTATACTCATAATCTTTGTCTATTGTAAATTTATGCTTTTTTAATTTTTCTTTCATTTCATTTAAAAACAGATATTTATAATATATATTTTGCATGTCTTCAGCAAAAAATTTGGATACTTTTTCTCCTGTTTCTACTATAAACCTCATATTTTCTTACCCTTCCTACTTATTTTTTATTAAGTGCTTATAAAAATTAATTTTTATATCTAAATTAATCATAAATAAACGTGAAAATGTTTTTATCTCCTTCCAAACACATCTTCCAATACTTCATCTGTCAATTTTCCAAATAAAGGTCCATTATCCATCTGAAGAAAATTGATTCCCTGAAATCTAAGATTATATTCAATTAACACAGGAGCTCCATCACTACTTATAGCAAAATCCCACGAAATAAGTTTAAAGTGTCCTAATTTGATATGTTCTTGTTTTATTATATCTATTACATCACTGTATGATGGCACAACACTATTCTCAAATAGAAAACCTTGTGGATGCCTTTCAAAAAACTTTCCATATCTATCAAATGCATATCTACACAATTTACCATATTCTGAAATTCCACATGAAATTCCTCCTGCTGACTCATTATCTACTTTAGAAGCATTTATCCCCATTCTCAAAATTGACGAAAGAATATGTACCTTTCCTTTGAAAAAAAATGACATAATTCTAAGTGTATTTACTGATTCAGGATTTATCCGTTTTAAGTCTTCATGCTGCTCTAATACTTCTTGAATAATATAGTCCTGTTTAAACTCAGTAATTGCATTGATTATCTCTTGTTTTATATTACAACTATCCTTACTATCTATGAAACAAACATTACGACCTCCACCACTTTCAATAGTTGGCTTAATAATTATTTTTTCTCTACTTATACACTTTTTAATAATCTCCTCTTCAAATATCGGATTTAATTCATCATCATAACACACTCCACTCATATTTTTTGCAATTGTTCTAGGACGCTTAATATTGGGAAACCATAAATTAGTAAGTCCTTTATCTTCATAAGCCTTACAAAAATCACTTCTGTTATAATAGGGTTCAATGTAGCAATAAAAAATATTTTCAGGTATATACCTCACATCTTTAATACCGTTTCTAGAAGAATACCATTTATGCCAATCATTATTTATTTTTATACTAAACTGATTCCAGTACTGCTTAATATCTTTTTTATATTTATCATCAATATAATCACTCTTAATTAAAAACTTATTTCTAAGTTGTCGTTTGTAATATAATTTAAGGTATATATTTAAACAATCCCTATTTACAAACTGTGCAATTTTCTTAGCTACTTTTTTCATAACAAAATATCTCCATATAATTTATTTATAATTTTAATTGCGGTAATATAAACTTCTCACCTAATATAAAATCAAATTTATCTGGTTTAAAGCATTCATAACCACTAGCTTCATAAAATGTTAGTTCTCCAAAAAAAATATGACCATTTACATTATAAAGATCCACTCTCACATGCGGAAAATCTTTGGATAAATCCCTTGCAATTTCAACCATTTTATTGAAATTATTAGGTTTAACCGCATTAGTTTGAGATTCTTTAAAACTAATATCTGTATATGGTAGTTTTTCGAATTTTGTGTTATATATTGCTAGTTTCATCTTATTTTTAGAATTTCTTCCTTCAATTATATTTAAACAAAATGGCTCACCATTAAAACAATAGAATTTGTAATCTATTAAATCATCATTTTCATCTTTATCAAGTAATTTTTCACAAATAATACGTGGTTTAATATTGTAATAAGCCCACTCCCTACCTAATTTACTATTCCATATTTTAAGATAGTAATTAAGCTTTTGCCTTGTATCTTCTATATCAAGTTTTGATTTATCTTCACATAATATATTCGTATGACTTCCATTGGTAGTTTTCAAAACAAATTTATTTGGTAATTTATTAAAATCAATATCATCCGATTTGTCATAAACTCCATATAGTGGTATCAAAATATCCTCATAACCCTTTGATTTAATATACTCTCTAACACTATACTTATCAGCACATTGAGTCATAAGTGGATCCCTATAATAAAGCTTGTACCACTGTAGCTTTTCAGTAAATCTTTTCGGTTTCTTGAGATTTAACTTTCTACCAGTAGCAATTTTATATTGAAGTTTTACCATTTGTTTATCTGGCAAAAAATCAGCTAATTTTAAAATCTTCAATCTCATTTTTTGATTTGGTACTAACTTTTTGTAATCCATCTAACCTTGTCCTTTCCACTTTCTCTACTTCCTCCAAATACCTTTTAATAACAATCTCCCTATCAAACTCTCTCTCAACTTTATTCCTACCAGCTAACCCCATCTGTTTTTTAGCTTCATAGTTTAACCTTAAAAACTTATCAACTTTATCTATCAAATCTACAGCATTTCCAGTGTCAAATAAATATCCAGTAATACCCTCATCAATAACATCTTTAGATCCATTAATCTTTGAAGCAATACAAATTCTTCCCATAGCAGCAGATTCCAACAGTACATTTGGTACTCCCTCACCACCATGAGATGGTAAAATGGTACAATGACATTTTTGTATCCATTCTTTTATATTCTTTTGAAAACCTATGTAATTAATAATGCCTTTTGAATGATACTCATCAATTATTTCTTTGTATTTCTCTTCTTCAATAAAACCTGCTATATAAAAGTTTGTATTAGGATACTTCTCTTTAATTGACTTTGCACAATCTATATACTGCTCTATACCTTTTAATTCCATTACCCTTCCGATAAAGATAAAGTTAATCTCATCTTCTGATGGTAAATCACATAGTTCATATTGTTTTAAATTAACCCCAGAGCCTGGAAGCATAGCCCAATTATCTTTAATCATTTTATTTTTAACAAAGAAATCTTTGTCACCACTATTCTGAAAGAATACTTTATAAGATTTTTTAAGAGAAATCTTATACAAATTCTTTGCTATAAAACTAACTAAATTCTTTTTTAAAAAGGTAGCTCCAGTTCCTGTTATATTGCTGACCTGTCTATTCTTTGTAAAATTTGAAGCTATACAACCATAAATATTGGGTTTAATTGTATATGAAAAAATAATATCTGGTTTTAGTTTTTTCATTATCTTTATATAATTTAAAATAAGTCCAAAATCTCTAATAGGATTAACTCCTCTACGATCTACAGGAGTTTCAATTATTTTGCATCCCATACCACTAAAAAAACTGTTTTCCTCAGCTTTAGGAATAGATATAAAAACCTCATTTCCTTTATCAATTAGTTTTTTAACTAACTCTTTTCTAAAATTGTATAATGTTATAAAGTGATTTGATAATATAAGTATTTTCTTTCCCACTTTTATACTCACCTGCTATCTATTTAAATACTCCTTAACTTCTCTTGATATTCCAGTTTCAAAAGACTCAGGATTATATCCAAAATCTTTTTTTCCATCTTCATGTGAAAAGCACCTGTCTTCACTCATTCTCTGAACTTTTTCTATATAATCAACCTTACCAATAGTTACTATTTTTAAAATTCTTGCTAAAAACACTCCAAACCATAAAGGAAAACTTATAAACACTGTTTTTTTACCAAGGTTATTGCTTATCAATTTAAAAGCATCAATCATTGCTATTGGTTTTTCACCAGATAAATTATATATAGGTTTTACTTTATCTTTTGGCATCATAAGAGATTTATAATATGCCTTTCCTAAATCTCTAGCATTCACTGGTTGAATTAAACATTTTCCATGATTAATTACAGGAAAAAGCCTTAGCCTGTCCACCATCTTAATAAATTTACTCATGTTATGATCACATAAATCACCATATATCATTGTAGGCTGAAGTATTGTAAGTCTTATATCTGTTCCCTTTATCATTTCCTTGAGTTCTTTATCTATAATTTTATATTCCTCTGATGCAACCTTAAATTTTGAATATATTCCAGTAGTATGTACACAAATTGCTCTTGAAACTTTGTTATTGATAGCTGCTTTAATAATTCGTGGTGTATGTCTTATATTAACAATATGAACTATTGTATCTATACCTTTCATACATCTATCAAGGAACTCTTCATCCCTTATATCTCCCACAACCTTCTCTATCTTAAGTCCACTACTATCAATCATTGATGTATCAGATGTTTTTCTAACAATGCATCTGATAGTTCCTTCATATTTATTTTTAATAAGCTCCTGTAGAAAATATCTGCCGCTATGTCCTGTAATTCCTGTAACTAGTAGCATCTTTTCACCACCTTCCCCCCTAATTCCGAGCATAGCTTCGCCCATTCACACAATTTTCATTATGCTACCAATAGGCTTACTATAACCTCTTAGGCTTTCTTTGGGGCCGAAACACCCAAAGTCTGCTTCAGATTTTCTTCACTACATCAACACCAAGTTCTACAATTCTTTCTTCATTCATAAAGCTAAGGCTTACCTTAGCTCTCCCTTTTCTAGAATTTACTTTTACTATTTGAGCTTCTAGTCCTACTAAAGGACCTTCTGTTATTTTTATTTTGTCATTCTCCTTATATAATGTAGAAATTCCTATGTTATTACTTTCATTATCTATAAGTATCTTTAATACTTTTAACTCTTTCTCATCTACTGTTAAAACC
Source organism: Haloimpatiens myeolchijeotgali (assembly GCF_042688525.2). Taxonomy (GTDB): domain Bacteria; phylum Bacillota; class Clostridia; order Clostridiales; family Clostridiaceae; genus Haloimpatiens. The sequence goes on along the minus strand of NZ_JBHWAB010000001.1, from coordinate 780,103 downwards.
TCATCTTCATTTCTTAGCAACTTTATTATTCCAGGTACCTTTTTAAATTTGTAATAAGCTTCTACATTCATGACCCCTTTTATCAAAACATAACCTGGAAACAATTTTCTCCTTACCTTATGCCATTTTCCATCTTTTCTTTCTTTAAGCTCTCTTGTTGGAACAATGAACTTATACTCATCTCCAACTTCTCTTTCCAGTATTTTTTTTACCTTTTCTTCTTGGTTCGTATTAACAAATAACACATACCAACATTCATCTTTTGATAAGTACACTGCATTCGCTCCTTTTACATACTCGCACTTTTCTTACTCTCAACTTTAATTGTTTTACTCTTGCTGCCTTCAATAATCCCTTCAGCTCTAAGCACTTTAAATACAGTCATAAACAATATCTTTATATCAAGTACTACTGATCTATTATTTAAATAATATCTATCCAATTCTGTCTTTTGAAAATCATCATTATGATCTCTTCCATTAATTTGTGCCCAGCCAGTAACCCCTGGAACTAATACATGTACTCCTGCTTTAGTCCTAAGTTCTTTTAAATTATATTGATTATACAAAGCTGGTCTTGGTCCAATAAATGTCATATCGCCTTTAAGTATATTAATTAATTGTGGAATCTCATCTAAACTTGTTTTTCTTAACACCTTTCCCACTGATGTTATATAGCTTTTTGCATCTCCAAGTTTATCTGTTGCTACATTTGGAGTACCAACCATCATTGTTCTAAATTTATAAAATTTAAATAAAACATTATTTTTACCTATTCTCATTTGAGTAAAAAATACTGGTCCTTTAGAATTAATTTTTATTATAATTGCGATTGTTAAAAATAAAGGTGATAATATGACTAATAGTACTAGACTAATTAATACATCAAAAAATCTTCTCATAATAAATTCTCCCCTCATTTTAAACATATTTAATTTGTAACTGCCACCTCATCCTCTTCATTTCTATGATAAGTTGGCACAACTTCTTCTACCTTTAAAATTAATTTTTCAATATCATCTTCATCTATAACATCTTTCAACTGCATCATTTTTTCCCTTAGCTCATTAATATCACTAAAGGTTGGCTTTCCGATAAAGATTTTTTCATGTTCTGTATTAGTCAGTCCCTCTTCATTCATTAAAAGCTCTTCATATAATTTTTCACCAGGTCTAAGTCCAGTAATTTTAATCTTCATATCCTTATTAGGTTCAAAACCTGAAAGTCTTATTAAGTCACAAGCTAAATCATATATTTTAACAGGTTGTCCCATATCAAGCACAAATATTTCTCCACCTTTTGCAAAGGCTCCTGCTTGAAGAACTAATTGTGATGCTTCTGGTATAGTCATAAAAAATCTAGTTATATTCTTATGAGTTACTGTAACTGGACCTCCATGAGCCATTTGTTTTTTGAATAGTGGTATTACTGAACCATTACTACCTAATACATTTCCAAATCTTACAGCTACAAATTGGGTTTTACTTATCTTGTCCATAGATTGTATAATCATTTCACACATTCTTTTTGTAGCACCCATTATATTTGTTGGATTTACTGCCTTATCAGTAGATATAAGTACAAATCTTTCTACATTAAACTCGTCTGCACATTCAGCTACATTGTAAGTTCCAAACACATTATTTTTTATAGCTTCCATTGGGCTATATTCCATTAGTGGTACATGCTTATGAGCCGCTGCATGGAATATTATTTGTGGTAAATATTTATTAAATATACTCTTTAACCTTTTCTTATCTCTTACTGATGCAATCAAAACCTTTAAGTCTAAATTTGGGTACTTATATTTAAGCTCATTTTGTATGTCATAAGCATTGTTTTCGTAAATATCTACTATAATAAGTGTTCTTGGATTAAACTTAGCAATCTGACGACATAGTTCCGAACCTATGGAACCACCGCCTCCTGTTACAAGTACGCATTTATTCTTTATATATTTTGAAATACCTTTCATATCTAATTTAATAGGCTTTCTTCCTAGTAAATCTTCAATATTCACATCTCTTATTTGATTTAACGAAACCTTACCGTTAATTATTTCATATATTCCTGGAATAATTTGTACTTTGCAGCCAGTCTCCTTACATATATTTAAAATCTCTTTTCGATCCTCTTCCTTAATTGATGGAATAGCAACTATTATAGTATCTATTGATTCCTCTTTTGCTATTCTGGTAATAGCTCTTCTATTTCCTATTACCTTAACACCTAGAACATTCTTCTTTAATTTATAATCATCATCATCTATTAAAGCTACAGGTATATATTCACTATTACGATTATTTTTCATCTCTCTTATAACCATAGAAGCTGCAGAACCTGCTCCAACTATCAATGCTCTCTTTAGATGTTTTTTATTAGTAGTATTATCTAAAATACATGTGAATCTATCATATATCCTAAAAGATACTCTAAAACCTATTACAAAAAATATAGTAAATGCACAAGCTAATATGCTTACTCCATAGGCAAATCCATAACTAGATATTCGCAAAAATGCTATAGTAATTAGACTACCAACTAAACATCCTCCTATACCAAGCATAAATTCATCTATGCTTGCATAACTCCAAATGCTTTCATACAATTTAAAGAAATAAAAACTAATTAAATATATAAGAGTAACTATTATTGCGATTTTTTTATAATTAGTTGAAAAATGTCTAAATATTCTATAATCATATCTAAAGTATAAGGCTAATATATACGATAAATTAATGAGGACTGCATCTATTAATATTAATATTGGCCTTTTCCATTTTCCTAAATCTTTCATTTTTCTCACCCCCTTTCAACTACTTTCTTCTCCCAAACACCCTACTAAAAAATCCTTTCTTAACTTCTATCTTTCTATGCACTACCTCAATATCTTGTCCCCCAACAAGTCTTGAAGCATTTGCAGTAACTCTTTTGTAAAGCTGTTCATTGTTATTCTTTAGTAATTTGCAACACTCACTGAGTACTGGCTTTCTTCTTCCTGTTCCATGTGCATCAGATGCAATAAAATCACAAACATTATTTTCTATGAGTTTTTTCGCGGATTTTTTGCATTCTTTTCCATAAATACCTAATATGCTTCCTGCTGTTACTTGGAATAAGCACCCCTCAGATATAAAATTATTTAATAATGTTAAATTATCGTTAAAAAAATAAGGATACCTTTCGGGATGTGCTATAATAGTTTTAATACCCAAAATTTTTAATTCATATATTGTGTCAAGTGCATGCTTTGGAAATTCACCCCCATGAAATTCCAAAAGCATGTACTTTGTCTTATGTAGAGGTTGTATAATACCTCTTTTGTAATATTCTAATGTGTGTTTATCTAAAAATACTTCCTGGCCAGGTAATATTTCTATGTCTATATTTCTTTTTTTAGCTTCAATATTAAGCTCTTCAACTTTTTTTGATACATCTTCATATTTATTTTCAAAAGAACCTTCCATGTAGAAATGGGGAGTGGCAATAATTTTCCTTATGCCATCCTCCTTTGCAATCTTTAACATTTCCACACTTGTTTCTAAATCTTTTGCTCCATCATCTATACTAGGAACTATGTGACAATGAATATCTATCATTTGTAGAATGTACTCCTTCTTTTTTTATTTTCTTCTTCTTTGTCTTTTCTCCATTTTCATCACTTTCATAGTAATAATAATATCCATAACCATAACCTTTACCTTTTTTCATAGACATTCTAGTAAGTACTACTCCCAAAATCTTTGCATTTACCTTCATTAAAAGTTCCTTAGCTCTTACGCACATATCTTTTTCTGTTCTGTTAGATGCTACTACCAAAAGAACTCCTTGAACTAAAGTTGATAATATTTGTGCATCTGTAACTGCAAGAACTGGTGGACTATCTATTATAACTACATCAAATTTTTCCTTTGCTTCATTTAAAAACTCTTTTAACTTATTAGATGAAAGCATTTCTGATGGATTAGGAGGTATAGTTCCACATGTTAATACATATAAATTTTCACTATACTGTTTTGCTGCTTCTTCAAAAGTAATCTCACCTAATAAGTAATTTGAAATTCCCAATTCATTAGACATATTAAATTTTTTATGTATAGTAGGTTTTCTTAAATCACAATCTATTATCAAAACTTTTTTTCCTGTTTCTGCTGTAGTTAAAGCTAAATTACAAGAAGTTGTGGATTTTCCTTCCCCTGGTCCTGAACTAGTTATAAGTATAGTTCTTATCTTTTCATCAAAGGATGAATATTGAATGTTAGTCCTAAGAGTTCTAAATGCTTCTGAAGCAACAGACTTAGGATCCTTTTGTAAAATCAACACTTTATTTTCCTCCCTTTTAATCCACGTGGTGTTCCGGTATTAATCCGATAACAGGGATATCTAAATACTTTTCTACATCATTTTCTGTCTTTATTGTGTTATCCATATATTCAAGAACAAAAGCTGCACCTACAGAAACCATTAAACCAAGTAAAAATGCTATTGCTATATTTAACTTTTTCTTAGGTTTTATAGCTTTTTCTGGTATTTCTGCTTTATCTAAAATTTGAACTTCTCCATTTGACAGTAATTCTTTTGATCTTTCTATAAAAGATTCTGTAAGAACTTTTGCAATGTCTCTAGCTTCCTTTGGATCCTTGCTTTCTGCTTTTATATCAAGTATTTGAGTATCTGCCTGTGGCGTTACTTTAACAATATTCTCAAAATCTTTTTCATCTATTTGCAAATTTAATTTTTTTATTGTTCTATTTGCAACTACCTTTGATTTTGCTATTTCTGCATAAGTTTTTACAAGTTTTTGATACATCATTACATCATTGTAACTGTATCCCTGTTCCTGTTTTGAAACTTTGTCTTGTTTTCCTATTACTACACTAACTTTAGATTCATAAGTTGGTTTTATAACAAAGAAACTTATTATTCCTGCTAAAAGCGTAGAAATCAATGTTATACAAAGAATTAATTTGATTCTTTTTCTTAATATCTCAAAGAAATCTTTAAGATCTAAAGTAAATTCTTCTTGCATCTACTCTCCTCCATATTACTTCTTAAACTTTTTTACTACATCAATTGTTCCAACATTTGTGAATAACTAACGTATGGTGCTCCTTTAATTAATTTCTTTAATAATTCTTCTTTTTTTGCATTACTTAATTCGTTATAGTAATCATATTGTACTTTTATTACTGAATTATAATTTGATAATGTTTTTCCTGAAAGTTTAGTGTAATTAACTCCACCACTCATAAAATCATATACATCTTTTACAAAACTAAAGTCTTTAAGCTCATCAACACTTTTTGCATTATTAACCGTATCTAAACTATCTTGAATTAATACTCTAGTCTGTACTAAGTCATCAAACATTTCCTTTACATCATTTGCTGTTTTATATCCACTTGCTGGTCTGTTAGCACACATATCACTTGCTGTAACTTTTTTTCTTCCTTCATTTAATGTATTATATTTTTCTAAGTCTATTCCCAATGCTTTTGAATTATTTTCTAATACCTGTTTCATATTTAAAAATGAAGCATTATTTATTGAATCTAATACCTTCTTTATTGAATCCTTATCTTGTCCATCATCAGAAGTTTTTCCTCCACCAGTTGTAGAACCGCTGCTTGTTCCTCCACCAGTACTTGGTGTGTTTGCTCCACTTGTATTATCTTTATCTTTTTCATTAACATCTTTATTATTTTCTTTTGTGCTAACTTTTTTATCTAAATTAATCTTTATAGAATCTATAACTGAGTCTGTTAATACACTTTGTCCACCTAAAGCTATTATCTCTGGTTTCTCAGATAGATTATTTTTAATTATTTCTTGTGAATATTTCTTTTGATTTTTAGATGTTAATATTATTGAGCTTGAATTTTTTGCAGCTAAAGCAGCACCACTTAATGCATCTGCAAAATCTTTTTTCCCTGGTCCTCCTACTGCTGCATATACTTTTTTAAAGTTTATGTCTTTAGAAAATCTATTTATAATCTGTAAGTTTGTCTTATATCTATCTTTTCCACCTAGTCTCTCTGAATTAGGCATGTTATTTTCTATTTCCTTGGAAATTACTCCATTTTGTCCTATTATGTACGTTTTAGTTATTGATTTACTTTTTATAAACTTTTGTACTTCCACTGGAAGTGATTTTTTACCTGTAAGTAATACTGGTATTCCTTTTTTTGCTGCTATTGGAGCTATTGATAAAGCATCTGCATAATTATCTCCAGAAGCTAGTACTATTTCACTAGAATCAATCTTGTCTGCAACTTTTACTGCTGTTTCATATCTATTTTTTCCACCAATGCGTTCTACTGTAATTTTAGAATCTGCTTTTTTAACTTCTGCTTCTACTTTGTCTGATAATGCTCCTTGCATTCCCATTATAAATATGTGCTTTGCTCCTAATCTTTTTATTTCACTTAATATGTCATTTGATATGTTATTTTTAGGACACAACAAAACAGGTGCATCATATTTTTTTGCTAATGTTACTGCACATAATGCATCTGGATAATTTTCTCCACTTGCTAGAACTACATAATCACAGCCATTATTCCAGCCATCTTTTGATACTGCAATTGAGGTTTTATATCTATCATTTCCACTTAATCTTTTAGTTTTTATACTGTTTCCGTCTACTGCATATGCATAACTTCCACTGCACATTAAAATTGATACACTTAAAGCGGTACTTGCTAATAAACTTTTCTTTTTCATCATATTCCCACCTTTTTTATTTATTGTGGAACCACATTTCTTTTGTATTTTGTAAAGGGAAAGAAGTTTCTTTCCCTCTACATATTGGTTTTTATTTTTACTTAACTGTTACTGTTAAATTAGACTTTACTGTTAATTTTTCTCCGTTATCATTAGTGAATTCTGTTATAACAGTAGCTTTGTTTCCAAGTTTTTGTATTAAATCATTAAGTGTTACTTTGTTTAAGTCCTTATTACCTAAAACGTTTTTAACTTTTCCCATTAATTTATTTATTTGGTCGTAATCTAGTTTTACATTTCCATTTTCCTTATATACACCATCTTTTGTTGTACCAGTAGAAATACTTTCTGTTCCTACTGTTACTGTTACTTTTGATGCTTTATAAGTACCATTTTTTGTTGTTATAGATGGTATTGAAAATTCTTTATCCTCAGCATAATTTTTCATTGTATTGACTGCATCATCAACTGTTTTAATATTCTTATCGTTTCTTAAATTGTCCAATAATTCTTTTGCAAGATTCATATCTGGTTTTTCAACGTCAGTTATTCCAAATGGTGCTAATAATTGTTCTTTGATAGTTTTAGCATTAGAACTTGTTATTCCTAATTTTGTTTTAGCTTCTTCTTTTTGTCCACTTGCCTTATTAAATGCTGTTGTAAATAAATCAACTACAGCCTCATGGTTTGCATTACCTTTATCTTTAGCTGCATCAAATAGTTGTTGTGCATTCATTTTTGCAAGATTTTCATTTACTTCTATATTTGCATTTAAATCTACTGAAGTTTGTGTTTTGTCCTCATCATCATTATCATTGTCACTATCATGATGATGTCTTGAAGAGCTGCTTGATGAACTTGAAGAACCACCAGTTGTATCAGTCTTTGGTGCTTCTGTGCTGTCTATTGGTTTTGCTTCTGGAAGTTTAGTGTTTTTGTCTGCTGGTGTTACTTTTACTCCTGAAGCAACTTGTAATTCTTTAACTTCTACATTTGAACCAGCTTTAACTTCTACATTTACTTTAGCTGTTATTCTTCCAATTACAGCATTATCAGCTAATACTAATTGTTTTATTGATCCATCTACTACAACTTCTCTAATATGTCCTTTTAATGTTACTACTTTGCCTTCTTGAGTAGATTTTTCTATTTCAACTTTTTCAAGAGATGTTCCACTTTGAACTTCTACTATTGCACTTGAAGTTGCTTTTATTTGTTTAATTTCTGATTTTCCTTCTACAACAACTCTAACTGCATCTTTACTTGCTACTTCAACTAAATCTGCTTTTACATCTTTTAAATGTATACTGTCTTTTGCTCCAGATAAAATTTTAATAGAATCTGCTTCAACATTTTGTAAATTTGAAATTCCTGTTTTACCTGGATCTACGTATAATGTTCCATTTACTTTTACATTTTTAATAGTATCTTTATTTCCTTCTACATAAACATTTCCATCTATACTTTCATTTTGAACTGTTATGTTGTTTCCTACTACTTCTATATTTTCACCTATTTCTTCTTTCTTTGAAGAATCTTTTGAACCCTCAGTTTGTCCATCTTTGCTGTATACTTTAGCATGGATTTGCATTGAGTTTACACTTTCCTCTGGAAGAACTGATTCTCCACCTAATGCTACTACTTCAGTACTAGGATAAAGATATCTATCAGTAAATTCTTTTACGCTTCTTGGAAGTGTTTTTGATGTTAAAATTACTGGTGATGAAGATTTTGCTGCTGCAGCTGAACCTGATAAAGCATCAGCAAAATCTGTTGCCTTTGGTCCTCCAACTGCTGCATATACTTTTTGAAAATTAATTTCATTACCAAATGCTTTTAAAACTTCTGCATTTGTTGCATATCTGTCTTGTCCACCAAATCTTTCAACATTTTTAAATTGTTTTTCAATGTTAGATGATACAACACCAGTTTGTCCTATAATGTAAGCTTTTCCAACATTCTTACCTTTTACGAAATCTTGAACTTCTTTTGGAAGATTATCTTTTCCTGTAAGTAATATTGGCATTCCTTTTTCTGCTGCTATTGAAGCAACTGATAATGCATCAGCATATGTTTTTCCAGATACTACAACAACTTTATTTGAACCAACTTTATTTGCAACTTTTACTGCAGTTTCGTATCTATTAGCTCCCTCTAAACGTTCAACTGCTATAGATGAATTTGCTTTTTTAATTTCATTTTCTACAGTTTGTGAAACTGCACCTTTTCCGCCTACTATAAATACATGTTTTGCATTTAATCTTTTGATTTCTTCTTTAGTTTCACTAGAAAGAGAATCTTTTTTAGTTAATAATATTGGTGCATTGTACTTTTTAGCTAATGGTGATGCACATAAAGCATCTGGGAAGTCTTGTCCACTTGCTATTACTATGTACTCAGCTCCATCTTTCCAGCCATCTTTAGAAATTTCCACAGAAGTAGCATATCTGTTACTTCCAGATAATCTTTTTACTGGTTCAATAGTGTTTGAACTAGCGTTTGCTGCATATACATTTGCGCAAGGATACAACATTGATACTGTAAAACCAACTGCAGCCAATGCACTCATCATTTTGATTTTTTTACTTATCATTTTCTTACCTCCATATTTGATTTATTTATAATATGTAAAAAATAGATACCCCTTTTAAAATCCAAAATATCCTTTAACTTTCAATTTTGAATTTTTAACTGTATAACTAACTATGTCTATTTTGTAAAAGTCATTTTCAATTTATTTCATGTAATAATTATGTATTTTTGTATCTTTTAAACATAATAACATAAAAATATAATAATTTACCATAACAATATAAATATTACAACTTTTATTATGTTTTGTAAATATTTGTTCTTATGGATATTTAATTAAATTTAATTTAATTAAATTTCTTATTTAACTTATATTTTTATGTAAATAAGTATATAAAAGTGAAAAAATGGTTGTATTTTGTAATATACAACCATTTCCATTTTAATTTTATTCATTTTTTTGTAATTTTCTACATTTCATTTATCATTTTTATTCATTTATGTATTAAATTTGTAATATTTATTTTATCTGTTTTTTCAACAAAAATTTAAATTACTTCATTTGGAAAAATTTACACCCCAGGGGTCCTTCCATTTTTTGGACCCCTGGGGTTATTACTATAACAAATAGGTTTTATTTTAATAATTTTATAAAAAAATACATTTAATATTTTATATGTAATAAAAACTTTAATATGGTATAATTTTAAATGTTTTAAGGAGGCGATTTAAAAGTGTTTACAAAGGAAAAATTAAACTCAGTTAGAGTTAAACTAGGGATAGTTTTGGTTTTAATCATGGTAATTCCAATGATTATAATAGGAACATCATCATATTTTAAGTCCTATAATACTTTAAAAGAACAATCTAATAAGAGTATTACTCAATTAGTAGGTGAAATAAATAATACAATAGATGAATTTCTTTTAAGTATATCAAGAAAAGATGAAGCCCTTTCAAGTAACACACTATTTAAAAATTTTGTAGAAAAGGAACAAAATACAGGTTTAAAAAATAATGAAGGTATAAATAATTCTATAGCTGCATTAAAACAAATGCTTTTACATACAGTAGAGAAAAATCCCAACATAAAAGCAGCATACATAGGTACAAAAAATAAAAATATGTACTCTGGTAAAAATCAATATATACATAATGTGGACGGTAAATATGATCCAACAACCTCTGACTGGTATAAAAGTGCACTTAATAATAAAGGTAAAACAATTTGGACAAGACCTTATATGGATAAAAATAAAGAAAATAAAAAAGAAATTTTAGTAATAACAGCAGCTCATACTTTGCAAGATGAAAATGGTGAAGTATACGGTGTAGTAGCTATGGATATTACTCTAGAATCTCTTATAAATAAAATAAATTCCATAAAAGTAGGAGAAAAAGGAAAGGTATATATAACAAATGAAAAAGGAGAATTTGTTATATGTCCAGATAAAAAGAACGTAGGTAAACCTGTAAGTAACAGTGATATATTAAATAATCTCTCAACAAAGCAAAATGGTAAATTAGAATATACACAAAATGGTGATAAAGAATATATGACTTTTGTAACTAATACAAATACTAACTGGAGAATAGTTGGTAACTTTAATTATAATGAATTACGAGAACTCACTAAAGGAATACAGTATTTCACTATGCTGGGTATTGTAATAGCAATTATACTTTCTTTAATCATTTCAAAGATTGTAAGCAACAAATTAATTGGGGATAATTTAGAAAGATTAGACCTAATATTTTATAAAAGTGCTAGTGGAGATTTAAGTAATAAAATGGAAGTTCACAGCAAAGATGAATTTGGTAGAATAAGTAAAAATTTTAACAAGATGCTTGATGGTATAAAAAATATTTTATATGAAATTAAAAACAATACAAGTACCTTAAAAACAAGTTCTGGTGAGCTTAATCAAATAGGAAGTGAAACCAAAAAGGCAGTAAATGAAATAGCTGTTACTATAAATGAAATATCACAAGAGAGTTTAAATCAATCAAATAAAACTGAAAAAGGAAACAAAATAGTAGAAGATTTAGCGGAAAATATAGAACATATATCTAAAGAAATAGAAAGCATGAAGAAAAAATTTGATAATGCAAAACAATTGAACGACGATAGTTTAAATACGGTTAAAGAATTAACTGATAAAAATGATAAGATGTATAATGCTGAAAAAAATCTAAATAAAAATGTAATTGAAGTAGATGATACTTCTAAAAAAATAGAATCTATAATATCCGTAATAAATGATATATCAGAACAGACCAGTCTTTTATCATTAAATGCTTCTATAGAAGCCGCAAGAGCTGGAGAAGCAGGAAAAGGTTTTTCTGTCGTAGCTGAAGAAGTAAGAAAACTTGCAGAACAAAGTGCAAATTCAGTTAAAGATATAGAAAATTTAATATCTGATATTCGAAGAAAATCTCAAAATGCAGTTAACGTCATAAATGATAATGAAGAAATATTTAAAGAGCAACACGCTGCTGTGGAAAATGTTCGAAAAGCATTCAATAATATATATAAAGAAATAGTTAGCCTAGCATCTAAAGTAGATAACATAAGTAACTTAAATGATAATACCTTAGTAAAAAAAGATGACATGGTAAATACAATGTCTAATATACAAGAATCAACTCAACAATATGCAGCATCCACTCAACAAGTATCCGCAGCTGCAGAAGAAACATTATCAAATATGGAAAGTGTAGATGATTTTATCAAAAACTTAGATGAAATTATTAAAATATTACAAGAAAAAGTAGACAAATTCAAATTTTAATTGGAAAAATTTACACCCCTGGGGTCCTTCCATATTTTGGACCCCTGGGGTGCTTCTATTTTTTGGCATTCCTTTTAGAACTTGTTACTGAAGTGACACGATTCCTAACACTATATAGATATTTACTTCACAGGCATGAGCGGCCTTAACTATTTTTCCCCTGCCAATGCTGAATTGTAATAATACTGATATCCATAATTCTTTTTAGATTTCACCTTAGTCTTAGTTAATACCGCTCCTATTATGTTTGCATTAACCTTCTCAAGCATAACCTTAGCCTTCTTACATAACTCTGCCTCTGTCTGGCAAGAACCAATCACAAAAATTACCCCATCCACCATACTACCTAATACCTGTGCATCACTTACACTTAAAACTGGTGGACTATCTATAACAATAACATCAAACTCATTTCTAACTCTATTCAAAAATTCCTTAAACCTTTTCGAAGATAACATTTCAGACGGATTAGGTACATTTCTACCAGAAGACAATACATACAAATTCTTTGAATAATGATTTATCATACTATCAAAATCAGCTTCCTCTTGTAAGTAATTAGACAAACCATAAGTATTAGATATATTAAACTTTTTATGGATAGTAGGTTTTCTAAGATCACAATCTATGATTAATACCTTTTCGTAAATCTCAGACATAGACATGGCAAGATTACATGCTGTTGTTGATTTTCCTTCTGATGGTACGGTACTTGTTATAAGAATTGTCTGCATTTTTTTATCAAAAGATGAATACCTTATATTCGTTCTAAGTGTTCTATAATTTTCAGAAATCATACTTTTAGGTTTTTTCTCTACAATTAACATAGCTTGGCCTCCCTTTATCTCGAAGGCCGGGTGCACTACTAACTCCACTTATTCCAAGTGCCCAAATAAAGAATAAGCATCATAATTTCCTTCAACTCTTCACTCAACTTTTATAAATAAACACAGCTGAGATATATTTCCAATATTTATCTTTTAACAATATTTTATAATATTTTGATAATTTTGTAAACGGTATGCAAACAATTAATATGTACAACAAAAAATCCAGCATTTCTGCTGGATTTCTACTCACTGCTTACCCCTGGAAATTTTTGCACCCCTGGGGTGCTTCCGTTTTATGGAATAAAATGTTATTTGTCACATTCTTTGTTTTTACATTCCATAATTGAATTATTTATTCTCCTTTTTAGTTCTATTATTCTTTCATTAGTTAATTCTGTTACTTCCATTATTTCTTCTATGCTTTTACCTTTTTTTATCATATTTATTGCTATCATTTCTATTCCTTTTTCCATTCCTTTTTCCATTCCTTTTTCCATTCCTTTTTCTATTCCTTCTTCTATTCCTTCTTTTCTAGTTTTTTCAAAAGTCTCTTTTATTGTCTTTGAAATGTTAGAAGTCATAGTAACAACCTCCTCTTTATTTGCTATTAATATATCTTCTATTTTTTCATCATATTTACTAAAAGTTCTTTGTTTGAAAATAAATCTTTATAACTTTTATCGTGTATGTTATGTATTTCTTTTTTTATTTTCATTTTATTTTCACCTATATCCTTAATTATAATCTTCTATATAAATATTATATACTATAACCAACTTTTCTAAAACAAAAAAATCCAGCATTCTGCTGGATTCATATTTACTGCTTGCCCCTGGAAAAATTTACACCCCAGGGGTCCTTCCATATTCTTACGAATTTGAAAAAAGTTATTTTTTAATTACTAATTCCTGTGGAATATTAATTAAAAAATCTTTTTTCAATATGAGTAAGTATTAGAGTACGTTATGGAAGTGAAGGCTCCCTTTTCTTATACCCTTTTTTATTTTCTGGCTTGTACTGCCATTACCTTATTCTACTGGGATTTCTATTGAACTGGAAAAAATTACACCCCAGGGGTCGTTCCATTTCGTTCCATTTTATACCTTTCTTCATTCACTAGCTTAAGCACTATCTGCCTGTGGTAAATATCTATATAGTGTATAGGATATCATTGGAACAAAGTTTACAAGTTCTTAGTCTTACGAATTTCAAAAGAGTTATTTTCTGATAACTAATTCCTTTTGGAATATTTTTCAGAAAATCTTCTTTTGAATATGAGTAAGACTTAGAACTTGTTACTGAAGTGACACGATTCCTAACACTATATAGATATTTACTTCACAGGCATGGGCGACCCCATCACCTTATTTCACTGGAATTTCTATTACTTTGGAAAGTGGATTCATGGAATAAATCGTATCCCAAACCATTGCCTTCAACTTATAGTTTCCAGCCTTTGGTATGCTCATCATTCCCGTAAGCTCAACACTCTGTCCTGGCAATATTTTCTGGTAACCAGCATTATAACAAACAAAACCCTTGCTCTCTACATCATACAAAGCAACCAACAAAGTTCCATTCTTAGCAGCCTTTCCATTATTCTTTACCCTTACCGTAACCTTAGCATCAGAACCCAATTTAAAACAATCATCATCACTTATCTTAGTTATTTCCAAGTCACCAATATTTATATTTTTCTCTTCCTTCATCTTTATAGTTTCACCATTCTTGTCAGAAAGAATGCTTTTATCTAAAACCTTAATACCAAAATCCCCTGAAGACTTTTTAGTAAAAATCGCACTAAACAAAGTTCCTGAAGTTTTACTCTTTATTGTTTTTCCAACATTCGTTATAGAATAACATACATCATTCTCTCCATCCAAACCATTGTATAAAAGCTTTGAATTAGTATCCTCAACTATTACATTTCCACCCATTACTTCATCAAACTTCAATGCATCCTTATTATAAGTTAAATACACCTGTGCACCATAAACATCCTGAAATCTATCAACATCAATCATAACCTTTACTTTATTGTCCTGCATTTCTTCCGTTACTACTCTATAATTAGCAGTTTTGTCTACGTCTTTTGCTTTTACTTCAATGCTATTTATATTAAACAAAGGAATTATAAAAATTAAAGCTGCTATGAAAATTATAATCCTTTTTTTCAATTGTATCCCCTCTTTCACATCAGGGGGGATCACCCCCCATATTATATTCATATTTGTAAATGCATACTTTTTTATTGATTAGTTTTGCAATTCCCTTTTATTTATCTTGTAAATAAGCTTTCATTAAATCAGCATCTTTTTCATCTATTTTTCCGTCTTCATTTATATCACTTTTTGAATATTGCTCCCATGACTTTTCATCTTTATTTGTCACACCAATAGCCCTTGTAACCACTATTAAATCTAAGAAATTTATTTTTTCATCACTATTCAAATCAAAACTTAACCCTTTTACTATAAACTCTTTTCCAAATGCACGCTTAGGTTTATAATCATTTTGAGTATAATTAACTTCTCCAAAAGACAATTTAGTTTTTGTACCATTTAATGATTTAAATGTAACTTTTAATAAACTTACTAAATCTATTTCTTTTTCTGAATTTAACTCAAATGATATATTTCCAGTTTCTTTTCCTTCAGCATCTTTTTCTATAATTACTTTAACTTTATCCTTAACTTTATCCTTAACTTTATCTTTTAAACTTTTCTCAACTTCAACTTTTAAAGCACATAATGCTTTAATATCATATTTAAGTTTAAATTTCATAGTTCTTACTTTTTTTACGTCTGTTTGTACTGTAACATCAAACTCCTTATTTACACTAACTTTTTCTACGCTGCTAGTTATAAAAACATTTCCTGCATCTATAACTACTGGAGCTTTACATGGTTTAAAATAATATCTATAGTATCTGTTAAAAATATTCCCCTCTGCATCTTCTAAATTTTTATCTATAACTATCGAATATATTTTTTCTGTATCTATTTCATCATCGTTTTCTTCATTTTTATTTATTTTATTATCCTTATCTTCTTTCTTATTTATTTTATTGTTGTCATCTTCTTTTTCATCTTTATCTTTTCTACTAAAAACTACTGAAGATGTATCTATTGTGCACTTATTTCCTTCTATAGTAACCATTTCCTCGGAAATAGGTATTTCTTTACCTTCCCAGTCATAAGAATTTTTATATTCTGTCATAGTTATAAATTTAATAATATTAGAAACATCGCTGCTAAAATTATTCTTTGCTATTATTTCTATTTTTCTAGGATTCCTTGTTATTTGTAATGCATCATATTTACTTTTTTCTACTATACTTTCATCATCTACTTTTAAATCTATCAATGAATTTATATTTTCATCTTTAACAGTTTCAAAATTAATAACTACATCTTCAGCCTCTATTGGAGTTTCATCTGCAAATTTAATATCCTTTGGTATAACTATTTTATATTTAGCATTTGGTGAAAATTCCATTATATCTGAAAATGATTTTGCTAATTTAACACAAGTTTTACCATCTACATCCTCAGCTTTTGTTTTTACATATGGCACATCTGCTTTTCCTTCAGCTACTGCTAACCTTATAAGTTCTAAATTATATTTACCTTTTAAACTTTCATGTTTTATTAATTTAGCAAATTTTATTTCTATATAACTTAATTCTAAAGGAATGTTAGTTAATCCATCTTTCATACATATTTTATTTTCATCTTTATCATAAGCAGTTATACTCTCAATACTTTCAGAAATTTTAATTTCTTCATCAGGCTTTTCCTCTTCTTCCTTACATGGTTTAAAAACATATTCATAACTTCTGTTAAGAGTATTTCCCTCTGCATCTTCCAAAGATTTATATATTATTACTTTATATATTTTATCTTCAAGAAATTTTATTGAAGATGTATCGATTGTACACTTATTACCTTCTACAGCAATCATTTC
The DNA here is from genome assembly GCF_042688525.2 of Haloimpatiens myeolchijeotgali. Lineage (GTDB taxonomy): Bacteria > Bacillota > Clostridia > Clostridiales > Clostridiaceae > Haloimpatiens. The sequence goes on along the minus strand of NZ_JBHWAB010000001.1, from coordinate 763,261 downwards.
ATTATTAATAGTTATCTTTTTTCCTGTATCATATATTTTTTCACATTCTTTAATACTTACAGCATTAACAATATTAGAAACATCACTATCAAAGTTATTCTTTGATGTTATTTCTATTTTCTTAGGATTCTTTCCTATTTCTAATGCAGAATAGCCACTTTTTTCTGCTATACTTTCACCATCTATTTTTAAATCTGTTACTAAATTCTTAGTTTCATCTTTTATTATTGTAAACTTTATAAGTGTATCTTCTTCACTTAATAAATTTCCATCCTTATCTTTAGCGGTTTTGGGAATAACTAGTGCATATTGTGCATTTGGAGTAAATTCCATTACTGAACGTCCATAAAAAGGTAGTAATGACACACATGTTTTACCATCAATCTCTTCAATTTTTACATTAGTTAGTACGCTATCTGCTTTTCCAGAAGTCACTCTAAACTTTACTGCATATGATCCCCAACTATTTTTTAAACTCTTTGCATCTACCAACTTATTAAATTTTACTTCTACTTTTTTAAGCTCTGTTTTTACATCAACTGCTCCGTCTTTTAACTCAAAAGCTTTATCTTCTTTATCATAAGCAGTTACACTTTCAATCTTCAAAACACTTTCTTTTTCTTCCTGTCCTAATTGTTCTTTCTTATCATTACTATTTTTGCTCTCATCTTTATTTTCTACTTCATTTTTATTTTCCTTTTCTTCTTTATTTTCATCTTGTTTCTTCTCTTTATCTTTGCTTTCTTTCTCTTCTTTATCTTTGTTTTCATTTTGCTTCTTATCTTTATCTTTATTTTCTTCTTTACCTTTATCTTCGCTTTCATTCTCTTTCTTATCTTTATTTTCATTTTGCTTCTTATCTTTATTTTTATTTTCTTCTTTACCTTTATCTTTATTTTCACTACTCGATGTGTTTTCTATAATTTTTGAAGGAGTTGTTTTTTCCTCAGCTTTAACATTTGATGCTGGCATATAAACTAACAGCATCATTATACTGAGGGTTACTGCTAAAAACCTTTTAAGTTTTTTCATTGCCTTGCCCCCTTTTATATTCACACTTCTACGATAATTTTACCTTTACAACTTCATATATCTTCTTTGAAACATTCTGTTAAGAAGTTGAAATCTTTAAAATCCATTACCCCATCTTTATTTAAATCTAATTTAGAATCAAAATCATCATCATCTTTAGAACTTCCTATTTTACTTGCAAAGGCACATATATCCTTTATATTTACCTTTCCATCACTTATTAAATCAGGCTCTGCTATTATAAAGCTTCTATCTATTAATGTATTTACTGCTACCTCATCACCTAGATGATTTACTACTAATAATTTATCTAATTTTATCTTTACATCTCCAAGTTTTTTAGCATTTAATTTCATTTGAGCTAAAATGCCTTTTATTATGCCTGTAGCATCTTTGTCCTTATTTGTATTTAATAATCCTACAGCATAAGTTACTTTACCATCTTCTACTTCTTTTTGTAATAATCTTGAATTAGTTGCATTAAATAATTCAGATTCATTTATATCACTTAAAGATACCTTATCCTTATCATATAAAACTTCAAATTGAAGACCATATACATTATTTAAACCACTGTTATCTTTTATATCTCCATTTAAATTCACATTGAAATCTTTATTTATTCTTACAATATCATCTACACCTAATATGATATTACTTCCAGTACCTCCAGATACTGCTTCAACTTTTGCTCTTCCAAGCATATCCCCATTATCATCTTTTGCATATAAAAATCCTACATATTTACCTTTTTTAGTTGGAACTCTCACTCCTAAATCTACTTCACCTAATTCTCTATCTAACTTCAATTCATTTTTATCTAATACTAAAGATTTTTCTCCAAAAGAATCATTTGCAAGTTGAATTGTATAATCAAAACTAGTCTTTGGAGCTGTCTTAAATGCTTGAATTTTTACTGCATATTTTCCTGGCTGCAAAGCTTCTGCAAACATTTCTTCATCTCCACCAGACTGTGCTGATTGAGCAATTTGTTCTACTTCTCTACCTTTTTCATCTAATTTTACTAATTCAATGTCTAAATCATCATTTGCATTAGCACACTTTTCAGTTTTAATTTTTGCAAATAAATTTATATCATTTTTATCTATAGTAAATATCTTAATCAAATCTTCTCCATTATTTATTGATAATTTTTCAGTTTTCTTATTAGTATCTTCTCCTACCATATTTGTAGTAGATAATTTTATTGTTTTGTTATCATCTTTTGTAGCATTTAAAATCTTAAATTTAACTTTATTTTTCTTATATTCTCCACTCATACCACTATACTTTATTACATCTGGCTCAAAAGATATTCCTCTAAGTTTTGCAGTAAGTGAATTTTTTCCTGAACCTTCTTTAACGTCCTCAACTAATCCTGAAAATAAATCTATCTCCCAAGTACCTGGCATAGGATTATTTATTGTTATATTTTCAGAGTCGTAAGGAAATGCTAACCAACCTGCTCCATCTACTTTTTTCTGTATACCAGTAGGTTCAGTTATTATTGGTTTTAATTGACTATAATCCATTTTTTCATCCATTTTAAGATTCAAATCTACTTTTTTAGTTCCATAAGGTACTCTGAAAAAGTGTTTACTAACATTTCCAGGATTTACTCCTTTAGAATCATTGTCCACTATAACTGGATTATTTACATTTAAGTCTTTATAATTTATTATTGTTACTGGTATAAATCCTTCTTTTAATACTGTATTTGGGTCGTCCATATTTATTATTAAAGAATTTATTCCATTGTTTAATTTTTCTTTATCTACAGTTAATGTGATTTCTTTTTCTTCTCCTTTTTTTAATGTAATAGTATTACTTGGAAGTTTGATCCACTCATTTTCATATCCATAACTATCCTTACTCAATTTAATAGATACATCTCTATCTTCTGCATTTGCAATAGTAACATTTACTGTATCTGGTATATCTCCACTTCTAACATAAAGACCTTCTGGATTATAATTTAGCTTTTCTTTATAATCAAAAGCTGTTTTTAAAACTATCTTATTTCTACCTATATAACCTTCTTTGTCTTTCAAACTATTTTCACTTAATCCTTTTTTCTTTAAATCTTCTAAATAACTTAACGCCTTGTCTGCATCTATAAGGCCTCCCCCTATTTCCACAGGAGTATATTTTTCAGAATTAGGATTTTTATTTCCTGTTTCAAATATAGCTTCCTTAAGAACTAGAGGATGGAATGGTATATTTTTTTCTTTCATTGCCTGTTTTACTGAAGCTATTATACCTGCTGCATATGGACTTGCCATACTTGTTCCTTCCATTAATCCATATCCAACATAATCTCCTCCATTAGGTTCTGTTTCTCTTATTTCAGATTTTTCCCACATTGGTGCTGAAGATATCATACTTCCTGGTGCCAATATAGTTGGCTTCAATCTTCCATCTTCTGTAGGACCTCTACTTGAAAAATACCATAAGCCGTCTTTTATTTTATGACTTCCATAGTTTACATATGATGGACAATAAGCCCCAACAGTAAATGCCCATTCACTAGCACCTGGAGTTCCAACAGAATTTATGCTCGGCCCCTCATTACCTGCGGATATAGCAAATACAGTACCATACTTTCTGCTTAGTTGATTTACTAATATCATACTTGGATCATTTCCATCATCGATATCAGGTAAACTTCCTAAACTCATATTTACAACATCTGCTCCATTTTCACAGGCATATTCCATAGCTGCCATATAAGCTGATTCTGGAGTACCTCCATCACTCTGAAATACTCTGCATGCCATAACTTGTGCATTTGGTGCTGCCCCTTTTAATGTTCCATCTGTTACTAAATTTCCTTTTTCATCTTTTACAGTCTCATCTATAAAGGGAACTTTCTTATATCCATTACCAGATGAATCCCCAGCTACATGAGTTCCATGACTATTTCCATCGTAGCCAAGATTCATAAACCATTTTCCATTTCTTTTTGAAACTGTTGTAACTACAAAATTATATTTTGTTCCTTCTAAATTTTCACCTTTTCCCATGTTAGAAAAACTGTTTACAAGCATATTATACTTTTCTTTAAATTCTTCTTTTATTTTTGGATTTTTATTTTCATCTAGTACAGGTTTTCCATCTTTAACTTCAAATATTGGCTTATCCTTGAATTCTTTAACTGTTTCTTTATAAATAGCCATGTCCTTTTCATTACTCATATCATTATTCATATTTGTATCAACAATTATTCTATAATTTGCTAGATTATCATCTTCATAGTTATACACTATAACAGGAATTTTATCTTTAATATCCCCATTGTTATTAACATCATGATGTTTTAAACCATAATAATAAACTAATGCAGATTCATCAAAATTTCCTACAAGGACTTTACCTTCCACTTTATCTGGAATCATTATTTTCTTTTCGTTAAATTCAACATACTTTTTGTTATTCACATCATCCTTTTGAACTTCTGCCTCTTGTAAAAATACATCTCCTTCACTGTCTTCATTACAGTAGCTCCAAAAATCCTGCCAATCAACTATTTTAATTTTTCCTTCATTAGTTAAAGTAAGCATTTCATTACCAGGCTCTACCCCAGTATCTATTACGGCTATTTTTGTTCCTTTTCCATCATATCCTTTGCTCCAAAATTTACTCATGCCCATTACATAATTACTATATTCTAAATTTGGATAAGCTATTTTGCTATTTTTAGGAGTCATATCTTCCTTATTTATAGGCTTTGGAAGTGATAAAATTCTATTTCGTCCTATAGCCTTAACATTTTTTATTTTAGATAACTTTGAAGCTTTATTAACTGGTACCTTTGCTACAAATACGCTTTTACTTTCTTTATGAACTTGCGCTCCTTTTTCTATTAAACTTTTACTAATATCTGAACCATCTGAAACTACTAACAGTTCTATGCTTTCATCGGATTTTAAGTCTTTTACCCCCTGCTCTAAGGCAGCTTTTGTTATTTGATTTTGCAGAACTAAAGCTTTATCTTTACTTTGTATAGATTTTTTTATCTTTTTGCTGCTTTTCTTATTTATATTTACTGCTGAAGCTGTACCTGTTGATGTGAGAATCATAGCCCCAGATAAGGTAACAGCTAGAATCTTTTTATTCAATTTTATGCCCCCTTTTCTTTTAACTTATGAACCGTCCCTCACTTCTTTACCAACATTCCTTGCTATTATTGAAGAACCGTCCCTTACTTCTTCGCCAGCATTCTCTGCTATTTTTGAAGAACCGTCCCTCACTATTTTGCTTGGTAGTTGAAGTGTTTTATGATGTAGTTTATGTCTAGTTCGTCAATAATGTCGTCTTTGTTTATATCTGCATCGGCTCTATATCTTACATCCTTTGAATCTGCACCATATGAATAAGCTGCATAAGCATAATCCTTTACATTTACAATTCCGTCTCTATTTATATCAGGATTTGCTACTATAATATTTTGCTTTTCTACTTTTACTGCAAGCTCTTGTCCTTCATAATTACCTAATAACATTTTATCTACGTCTATACTTCCCATTTCAAAATTATTTGCCTTAAATTTTATAGAGGCAATGCTTCCTTCAGTTATTCCATTAAATTTGATTCCTTTAAATGCATAGGCAAATCTAATTTCTCCAACTTCTTTTCCGTCTTTATCTTTTACAATTTCTTTTTTAACTTCATAACTTGGATTATCTGAAAATACCTTTCCTAAGGATAAATCTTTTGCAGATAATTTATCTGGATTATATCTTAATGTAAATTCTATTCCATATAATTTATTTTTATCTTCTTTAACTTCACCAAAATCAGCTTCTAAATCTAAAGTCAAATCTTCATCATCTAAGGATACTTTATCTTGTTTTATTCTTATTACATTGTTTGTACCCCCTACTTCAGCTCTTATTGGAATTAAAGTTATTCTTTTTCCTTTATCATCTCTTACTAAAATTCCAGCCATATAATTTCCTTCTTTTATTGGCGCCTTTAATGTATATTTGTATTCTTGAAGCTTTCCAGGTTCTATAGCTTTATTTCCATTTATAATCATAGAATTTTTTACTGCATCCCCTTGGTTTACTACTTCATTTAAAATATCAAAATCTAAAGATCCACTAGATATAATAGTAGGAGTTGCAGCTACTGCATAACATCCTGGTTCTAATTCTTCAGAAACTAATGAAGATAAGTTATTTCCTGATATATACTTGTGTTTTATTTCATCTCCAACAATATATTTTCCATCAGAAAGCAATTCAGCTTTACGTAGAGATATCTTCATGTCATCATCTTTAGTCATATTTGAATTTATTATAGAAATTTTATTATATATATTTTTATCATCTTTCTTTATTTCAAAAAATTCTTCATGATCTCTAAATGCAGCTAATCCTTCTACTCTAGTTTTCTTTGCAGCTTTATCTAAATTTATAAATCCAAATCCAGATACATTTACAGTTTTCTCACTTGTGTTTGAAAATTTTATATTTCCTGAATATTTTTCTCCTAATCTAAAATCCAAATCTTTCTCCGTTTCACTAGAAACTACTCCTATACTTGAAACTGTTACTTTTGCCTTTCCTACTCCTTTTGCTATTATAGAACTATATGGATTTATTTCCCAAGTTCCATCCCATTTATTAATTGAATTTCTCTTTGATGATTTTAATTCTTCTTTATCTATTACAACTTCTACTTTCTTTACATATTTGCCATACTTATCTACATCTTTAGGTTTTTGAACTCCAGTGTATTTGTACATATTATCCCAAAAATATCCTAAACCATTAGGCATAAATATTTCTGGTCTTATTCTTTGACTATACCTGTCCCCTTCTTCTGGTGCTTCAAGGGTAACTTTAAACTTTGTTAAATCTTTTGGTACTTTTACAAACATTCTTTGGTATTCACCTGGTGCTAATTCAAATTCTTCTTCTACCAAAGTTTTTTCAACTGATAATGCTTCTGATTTTATTATGGTTACTGGAATTATACAATCTATTTGATAAGTTTCAGGGTCATCTAATTTTATATATAAAACATTTACTCCAACCTCTAATTTATTTTTGTCTATTTTTACATTTAAATTTTGAACTTTTTCTTTTGGTACATTCAAACTATTTTGTACTTGAAGCCAGTCAGTTTTTTGATTTTTACCCCATGTTTCCTTAGTAATTACTAAGTTTACGTCTCGATTTGTAAAATTAGATATGTCTATAGAAACATTTTCTGGAATTTCTTTGTCTCTTACATACAAGCCATATGCAGTACTTTGCATTCTGTCATCATTTTTATACTTAACATTTGGTATTAAATAATTTGATTTGTAAGAAGTGTATTTATAAGTCTTATCGCTTAAATCAACAGGCCATTGCATTGAAGGATTGTCACCAGTTAAAAGTTTTGGAAGCTTATCTGAATTTTTATAATTATTTATAAGTTCATTATAAGCAGCTACTGGATCTATCATTCCCATACCTATTTCTACAGGATTATACTTTCTATTGTTTGTTTCTTTATCTGCTGTTTTCATAATAATTTCTTTTAAAAGAAGTGGATGATAAATTGAATTTCCTTCTTTATTTTTTATTTTTTCATTTATTACTTGTTTTAAAGCTGCTGCACAACCTGCTGCATATGGAGATGCCATACTTGTTCCTTGAGATCTTGCATATCCAACTACAGGTCTTCCACCCCAGTCTTTAAATATATCTTGGTCATTATATTTTTTTCCTACAATATTCCACATTGGTGATGATGATATCATAGAACCTGGTGCAATTATATCTGGTTTTATTCTTCCATCATCACAAGGTCCATTAGAAGAAAATGACCACATAGAATCTGGAGCATATTTTGCATCGTCTCCTGTTACATAATAACTTGGACAATAAGCACCAACACTTAATGCGTTCATACTATCTGCAGGAGAACCATTACTATTTACCCCAGGGCCTTCATTACCATTTGCCATCACAAAAAATGTTCCATATTTTGTAGATAATAAATTTGCATATAAAGCTCCTACTGCTCCTCCATCTGTAAATTCGGGAGAACCACCTAAACTCATGTTTACTACATCTGCTCCGTGAACTGCTGCATAACCCATAGCTTTAATATATCTATATGGTGAAGTACCTCTATTACTGTTAAATACTCTTAAAGCCATAATTTGTGCCCCTGGAGCTGCCCCCTTCAAAATTCCGCTAGGCTCTTTTTCCTTATTTACAAACTCATGAGATTTATATCCATTTGCACTTGAATCTCCTGCTACATGAGTTCCGTGTCCTTTTGAATCCATAGCTATATTAATATACCATGAACCAAATATTTCTTTTTCAACACGAGTACAAACAAAATTTGACCTTGTATTTTTTATATTTTCATCTTCCCCACTGTACTTATTTTTTATAGTATTAAATAATTTGTTGTAAGTATTTTCATATTCATCTTTTATCACTAATTCATCTTTATCAACTTTTAAAGTGTTATCTTCATTCATTTCAAATATTTCTTTATCTTTAAGTTTTGATGCCTCATCTTTATAAATTCCAATTACTTTCTCATCTGAAAGATCGTTATCATCATCTGTATCAAACAAAATGCTTTCATATTTACCATCATTATCACCGTCATAAGCTACTAAAGCATATTTATTTGCTTTTCCATCATTATTAAGATCAAAATAACTTTTATCTTCTCTTATCATTTTTTCTTCTGGATATACTGTAGCTAAAACTTTTTTCCCTTTTAAATTTTCAGGAACTTTTATATCTTCCTTTGTTCCAGTTACAAATTGAGGATTGAATATACTGTTAACTTGTGGATTGTATCTGTAAGGAATATCTACTTTTCCATCTTCTCCTGGCGTAACTTCTTTCAGCTCATTATCTCCTTCATTTGGGTTTGTACCAAAAGTTGAATAGTTAAAATCTTGATAATCAACTATTTTAAGTTTTCCATGTGAAGTTGATTTTAATAACTCATGATTTGGTTCTACTCCTGTATCAATTATTGCAATAGTAGTTCCTTTTCCATCATATCCTTTTTTCCATAATTCCTTAATTGTGGTATGCTCATGTGCATATTCTAATTGTGGATGTGCTATTGGTAATTCATTTGGTGGTTTAATCTCTATCATTTGATTTGTTCCAACACCAAGTGCTTGTGAAATTTTAGCTATGAATAGAGCATTTTTTGCAGGTATTTTTATTTTGTAAGCCCCTTCAACAAATCTATCCACAGAAGATGCCCCACACTTAAATAATTTCTTTGTAATATCCACATCTAAATCAGATATTATTAAAAGTTCAACTTCTTCCTTAGAATCCAGCTCTACATTCATCTTTTTCAGGTTATCTTTTATTTGATTTGAAAGCTTCATCTTGTGTATTTCGCAAGTATTTAAAGTTTTGTCCGGATTTGACTCTTTTATAGGCAATGCATAAGAAACGTTAATGGAAGACATAATCATAAATGTACTCATTACAATCCCTATAATCTTTTTTGATTTCAAAATTTTCGCCCCCTTTTATTTTTGATATAATTGTATTAATATCTCAACTTTCACAGTAAAAAAATACTGCTTAGCGGAGGGAAATGATATATTGCGTAAGAAACATTTGAACAAAGTTTACAAGTTCTTAGTTTTACGAATTTGAAAAAAGTTATTTTTTAATTACTGATTCCTACGGAATATTAATTAAAAAATCTTTTTTCAATATGAGTAAAGCTTAGAACTTGTTACTGAAATGAAAGGTTTCTGAGCAAGATATCATTTCCCGCAGCGGCTATTTTTCACCTACGAAGGCTGAGTTAATATTAAACTGAAAATCAGTTTTGCCTGCTTTTATTCCATTTACTGCCCCATGATAACTACCTTTGTCCAATTTTACTTCAAATGTAACTTTACCAGCTTTAAAGTTTTCTTCATCCACTTGATCTAAAAATACTATTTTGTCGCTTCCTTTTTCATAAATTACAATTGTAACTGCACTGTCTTTTATATTAGAAGCATTTATCTTAACAATATTTTTTGTAATCTCTTTACTCAAAACTATTTTGCCTACTTTTTCTCCAGATTCTTTATTTCCATCATTATTAGAATTTCCACTATGTCTATGACTATCTTTTTTTGAACTATCATTATTTAGCTTTTCATTTATTTTTCCTTCACCTTTTGTATTTACCTTATTATTATTGGCATTTAAAACTCCTACTTCTGCATTTTTGTCAACTTCTAAATTTAAATCCGAATCAGCACTTAAATTATCTATTTTTCCTTCTTTAACTTGTAAATTACACTCATTCATAACTTCAACATTTTTATAGTGTCCTTGTAATTTAACAACATCATGCATATTATTGCTGTACACTTTCAACTTATCAACATTACCATTATTAGCTATCAATTCACAGTCATCATATACAAGTACTAGTGGATACTTACCTTTAAGTTCTACTTTTCTATCATCTATAGAAGATTGCTCTACTTTTACAACAGATATTTCTTCATTTTTAGCTTGTATATTAGCACTAGCTCCCATTGTTAACTCTTTTATACTGCTTTTCTCTACTACTAAATTAGAAGTTTTTCTTCCATATAATGAAACTTCATCAACCTTTGAATCTTTAAAAGTTAATGTTTGGTTATCTCCTGATAACATTATTATTTTTTTAGCTTGTACCTTGTTTAAATTTATTCTTCCACCATCAATTTTATTTATATAAATATTTCCACTTGTATGAATGTTATCTAAATCAATATTGCTGCCCTTTATATATATATCACCTATTAAATTCTCAAAATTTTTCAACCCTATTCTATTTCCATCTAAGAATATATTTTCATCATTCTTAATTGCAGCTTTATTTTCATTTCCGTCATATTGTCCTTCATTACATATATGTTTTACCTTTATAATAATTTCATTTTCAATATTTTTATTTACTACTTTTTCTCCACCTAGTAAGATAATTTTAGAAGAAGGGAATAAATTTTCTTTTAGAAATTGCTTTGAGGTCTCTGGAAGCTTATCAGATTTTGTAAGTATCATAGGCGAGAGTGTTTGACAAGCTGCTGCTCCTCCTGTGAGGGCATCTGCAAAAGAATTTTTTGTATCTCCTTTAGATATATAAATTTTGTTAAAATCTACATCATTATAGAAACTTTTTAATATTTTTATATTTGTTTCATATCTATTTTTTCCATATATTCTGTAACAATTTCCTAGTTGATTTTCAATTTTTTTATTTATTACATTCTTTCCACCTATTATATAAGATTTCTTTACTGAATTTTCTTTTATATACTTCAATGATTTGTCTGAAATTTCTGTATTTTTAGATAATATTACAGGCATGTTTTTAATTGCTGCTATGGGTGCTATAGATAATGCATCTGCAAAATCATTTCCAGTAGCAATAACTACCTTATTACATTTACCCATTTTTTCGGCTATTTTTAATGATGTGTCATATCTATCTTTACCAAAAATCCTTTCTATATTTTTTACTGTTTTTATACCTTTCAATTTACTTTCTACACATTTACTTAGTGCACCATCTCCTCCAACCATAATAATATGTTCTGCCTTTAATCTTAATATTTCTTTTTCAACACTTTCCGGCAGCGTATCGTGTTTTGAAAGTAATACCGGAGCATTGCATTTCTTAGCCAGTGGTACTGAACATATGGCATCTGGAAAACTTTCTCCACAAGCTATTACAACGCATTTGGAGGTTTTAAAACTAGCTTTAGAGATTTGTACTGAAGTTTCATACCTGTCCCTGCCACTCAGTCTATTGGGTACCATCAGTTTAGGTTCCACAGGTTGGGTGGTATCTGGCGCCGCTGCATACGCAGGCATCACATTGCAAGACATCATTAAAGCCGCTGCATACATTGCCGCCAGTTTTGTTAAATTTTTTTTAGGTTTCATAAACAGACTTTCCTCCTTTATCTTTAATTTTTTATTTTGGATATTTTCCACTAATTATATTATATTACATTTATTACCAATTTAGTAGCGTTTTTATAAATATTTTTGTACCCACTAGGATATTTCTTGTCCCTGGAAATTTTTGCACCCCTGGGGTACTTCCTTTTTTTGGGCTATCAACCAGCAAAAAAATCCAGCATTTCTGCTGGATTTCTACTGATTTTTTCACTGCTTGCCTCTGGAAATTTTTGCACCCCAGGGGTCATTCCATTTACTTACATTTAGTTTTGTCCGCCCACTTCTGGTTTAGGATCTTGAGGTTTTTCTGGTTGTGGTTGTTCTGGTTTTTCTGGATTTTCTACCTTTGGGTCATTCTTATTTTCTTTATTTTCCTCTACATTACCTTCATTGCCTTCATTTTTTGGCTCTTCTTCATTCTTGATTTCCTCTTCATTTTTTGGATCTTCTTTTTTTGGTTCTTCTTTAACCTTTTCTTCATCTTTAACTTCTTCTTTGTTTTCATTTTCCTCTGGATCTTCTACAACAGTCTTATCCTTATTATTTTCAGTATCTTCTACAACTTTATTTTCATTTGGCAAAACTGGTATTTGTATTATCTCTGATAAAGGTAACATTGTATCTAGTGAATCCCATACGAAACATCTTAATGAATATTCACCTTGTTGTGGTATTGAAAGTACTGAAGAAAGTTCTACACTACCTTTTGCTCCAACTACTTGAGTTGCTAAGTTTACATTTACCATCTTATTATTTTTGTCAAATACACCAACTATAAGAGTTGCAGATTTAGCTTCTTCAGAATTATTTATAACTTTTACTCCACCTCTAAATTGTTCACCATTTTTATAAGTGTCTTTAAAGTTAATTCTTTCTAATGTTAATTTGTCTCCTACTACAGTAGAATTCTCTTTAACTATTTTAACTATCTTAGTTATTTCATTACCCATTTCATCTACTGCCTTAAGATTAACTATAGTAGTTTTAGCAGTTAATTCAACTTCTTTTTCAAAGTCATAAACACTACCTTCAGGATTTGGCATTTCAAATGATACATGATGGTCAGCATTACCATTTATATAGAATGTATAGCCATAAGCATCGTCTTTAACTGTTCCTTTTAATGTGTATTTTTCTGTATCTTTAGGAACATTAATAACTACTTCATTATTATTTTCAATTGCACCTTTTGCATTTATAGCTATTTCTGGTGCTTTAGTATCGCAATAAACATTATAAGAATAATTAAATTCTTCTTCGCCTTTCTTTATAAATACTTTAACTTTGTTTAATGTACCTGCTTTTAATTTAACAGTATGAGTAAATTTTAAATTTTCAACCTTAACATCTTCATCATTTATTGTGAATTTGTCTGGCATTCCTTTTAGTGAACCTGTAACTACATAATTTTCTTCGTTAGTTTGCATTCCTGATTGTATATTGTCAAATTCTAATCCAATTTTATTATCTTGAACTTGGATATCTAGTGATTCTTCGTAAACATTCTTTTCATTTTCACCTTCTACTTTTATACCTTTTAATGTTACTTTATGCTTTCCAGCTGCTACATCTTTAAATGAATATACATAAGATGGTTTATCCTTTTCTACAGGTATACTAGTTACTTTCTTTCCATCTAAATATATATTTACTTGGTCTATTGCATTAATATAATTATCATTAATATAATAATTAACCTCAAAGTTTCCATCTACTAAGTTTTCTGGATTTACTTCGTTACCTTTTTTACTTATACTAGCATTAAAACCTTTTTTGTATGCCTTATTAACATCTAATCCTAAATTTCCAGCATAATCTAAAGCTCCGATAGCTAGATCATGCTTTCCTTCTGGTAATTTCAAATCAATATTATATATACCATCTTTATTAGGCTTAATGTCATTAAAGAATACTACTTTGCCATTTTCTTTATATAAATCTCCGTCTACCAATGCTACAAATTGTTTTATTCCAGAATTTACAGCTTCTTTGTCGTCTTTTGCCTTAAATTTTACACTATAAGTATTGTCTGGTTTTACTTCATCTCCATTAGATACTATTTCAACTTCTGGAGCTATAGAGTCAACCTTAACTTTCATATCAAGATTTTGAGGTTTAGCACCTTTATAATCTATACAACTTGCAACTCTTATTGTATATTGTCCATCTTCAGCTTTTTCATATTTACCAGTTTTACTATTATAAAGAGTTCCATCCCATAACCAATTTGGTTTTAATCTATAACCTGCTTCATGTGGATCTGAAATTACTATCTTTCTTATATTATTATCTAAAGATACGTTTCTTACAACTTTACCTGTGTTATCTAATACTTGTACTTTTAAAGTTTTAGCATTTCTAATTGCAAATAATATTGGAACAACACTATTGTTTGTTAATGCTCCCTTGTTAGTACTTATAGCTATTTTGTCTTCCTTTACTATAGGATTTCCTCTTCCATCTGATCCAGTTTGACCTAAATAATAATAATCCCCATCTGAACCTTTTGTTAATAATGTTGTAGTTCCGAAGAAACTATCTTCCCACATAGGCGCACCTATAGTAGGTAATCCATTCCAATCTCCATAGAATCCCATATATGGTATTCCTAATTCTGGTGCTTTGCTTGCTTCCTCACCTTTATTTTCTGGTGTGAATTTTATAAATCCTTCTGCAAAGCTATTTTTAAATTTTTCTCCACCCATTGTCAACATAACATCAACTTCAGCATCTTTTCCTGGTTCTACTGTAATAGTAGATTTGTTTACTCCAACATGTGAATCTGTCATTTCCTGCTCAAATGACATTCCTTGTACAAAACCCATAGTTTCTGTTAAAACTTTACTATCTTGTGGTGCAACTGTATAAGTAACTGCATTATCTCCATAGTTATGAAGTTTTAATGTAAATTCTTTTTGATTTCCAACTTCTTTTAATGCAACTACTGGCTTTCCATTAGCTTTGTATTCTACAGTTACATTATTTTCAACTGCAGCTTTAGTATCTACTAAGCCTGCCCCTTGTCTTCTTGGTGAATATGGTAATTCTGGATGAGCTTTATCCATTTGCACTTTAGCCGTATTTACAGCTAACTTTTTACCAAACTCCACTTTTTCTCTTTCACTTGCAAAAGATATTTTTTTAGAAGCTTCTATTTGTTTAACATGCTGCATTATTAATGCCATAGAACCTGCCATGTGTGGTGATGCCATAGATGTACCACTCATATTTTCATATTTATTGTCATTTACTGTTGACCAAATTTGTCCACCTGGAGCACTTATTTCAGGTTTAAAATCTAAGTTTGGAGTTGGTCCCCAAGATGTAAAATCTGACATATCATTTGCATTTATATTTTCAGCTGCTGTAACAATGTCTGGGAAAGATATTTTATCTTCCTTTCCTGCTACTTTTTGTAAATCTAATCCATCACTTCTTCTTACAAATATACCAGGTATTTTTACTCCTGGGTCAGTTGCCATGTTTATAAAGTTTTCTCCACCACCTGCATTGTTATATACAATAGCTCCTACAGCACCTGCAGCTTGAGCATTTAACTTTTTATCTACAAAAGTTAATCCTCCTCTTTCTATTAAAGCTATCTTGTTAGTTAAATCTTTTCCTTGAAAATCTTCTGGTTTTCCTTTTCCACAATCTACTAATTGATATTTTCCACTTAATACTCCTATTGGACTCATTTCTGAAGTTGAATATGGAATTTTTGTTTCTCCTAAAGTCAATGCTTTATATACAGCTGTAGTATTTTCATAAGATGCAACTTGAAGACTGTCTTCAGCAAGACCTGGTGAACCTACAAGACCTGTATCATTCACTCCTGGAATTTTGTAAGGTGATGTAGAAAAAGTTGAGTTACCAGCTGATACTACAACAGATACTCCATGGTCTACAGCATACTCTATTGCCTTTTGTTCAGGATCTTGTGCATCTTGGAATGCAGCAGTTGAACCAAGACTCATATTGATAACATCAGCTTTATGTGTTACTGAATCTTCTATAGCCGCAACTATATCATCTTGAAAAGCTCCGCCGCCTTTTGGATCATTAGAGAATACTTTCATAGCAAGAAGTTGTGCTTCAGGTGCTACCCCTCTTATTCCTGTATTATCTTTAATTTGATCTTCATTTTCACAATTAGCTCCAACTATACCTGCAACATGCATACCATGCATACTGTCAGTTGTATCTTTTACAACATGATTATCATCTGCAAAGTTATATCCATATGGAACTTTTTCTGTATACCAGTTACCTCTATCATCTTGATTTGCATCTATATCTGCTTTCTTTATTTTTGCTTTTGATGAATCTGAAAGTCTCATATCTTTATGACCAACGTCAATACCTGTATCAATTATTGATACTACTAAACCTTCACCTTTTAAACCATAATCCTTCCAAACCTTTTCTGCATTTGTAATTCCTTTTGCAGTATTCATTTCTGGATAATATACTTTTGCAACACTTACATGCTTAACTCCTGGTATTTCTTTTATTTTTTCTATATCTTTATATTGAACCTCTGCACTAAATCCATTTATAAGAACTCCATAAGTCTTTTTGATTTTTATGTTTCTATTTATATTAGTAACTTTCTTTTTTAAAGGCTGTTGAGCTTTTTTAATTGAATTTAATAATGCTTGATTTTTAGAATTCATTTCTATTTTTTTACCTTTTGCAACCTGATCCTTTAATGTTTTGCCCTCTACTTGAATTATAACTCTTACTTTTTCTTGTGGATTTACTTTTTCCTTTTTAGGCGCATTATCATTTTTAAAATTATATTTTCCTTTATAATCACCTAATTTAGTTAAAGTTTTTTTGTATGCTTCCTGAAGCTGTTTTATAATTTGTTCTTTTTCAGTATTTGTTTCAGTTTTAGCAGATACACTAAGTGGTGCTGCTGCTACTGTTGAAACTGCTAGCAATGCTGAAAGTAATACACTTAAAGTTTTTCCATGTTTTCTTTGCAAATCAAATAACCCCCTCTTTTCAGTGAACAGTTCACAGTGTACAATTGACAGTTAACCCCTGCTTACTGGAAACTGAATAATATTAATACTTTAAAATTAGATTACATAGTGACATACTAAACTGTTACTTTACACTAAATTCTTCTATTTTTATTTTTCCAGAGTATCTTCCACAAGCTTCACCATAATAAGTTCCACTATCAACAGTTAATGTATACTCTGCATGCCCCTTATTTATTTGACTACTCTCTAGCTGACCAACATGAACTATATCCCCATTTTCCTTATTACAAATTTTTATAGTCAATTGGTTATCCTGCTTACTTATATTGTCAAATTTTAATGTTACCTTTGTTCCACTAACTCGTGCATAAGCTTTAAAATCTTCTGAAGGTATAATCTTTTTAACTTCAAATTTTTCAGTTGTAAATTTTCCAGATTTCTTGCCTATTATAACTCCATAATAAGTTCCTGGTGATTTAACTTTAAATGTGTATGAAGCATGACCATTTATTATGTCACCTTTATTTTTTTGTAATTGTGCAAAGTTTTCAAATTCACCATTATCATTCATAACTTTTAAAGTTATCTCATCATCTTTTATATTGTTAATGTTAATTGTTATAGTGTCTCCATTTACTTTAATCTTTGCTGACATTTCAGTTTTATCTGGCTTGTCAGGCTTATCTGGATCTTCTGGTGTACTTGGACCACCACCAGAGCTGTCTCCTGAGCTTGAACCACCTGAGCTTGAGCTTCCTGATGAACTACCACTTGATGAACCACCTGTACTTACGTCACCTTTACCTACATCCTTTGCTCCGTCGCCTTTAAAGTCTATACCTTTATCTGCTTTTTCTATAACTGCACCTTTTGAAACTTCTACTTTACTTTCTTTTCCTTCATTTTCAAGTTTCATTTCTTTAATTTTTGATGACTTATCAACTTCTAGATTTGTTTTTCCTTTTAAAGTTACCACTTGGAATTTTCCTTTTAATTCTACCTTTTTATTTTTTTGAGAAGATTGTCCTATTTCTATATCTCCAAGCTTGCCTTGAGATGTATCCAATATTGCTGATGAAGTTACAACTGTTTTCTTTATTTTGTTATTTTCCTGTGCATTAATTGTTGTACTACCTTCATTTTTTATTTCTACAGATAATTTGTCACATTTAACTCCTTTTAAATAAACACTATGAGATGCTGAATTTAATACTCTTATTTCCTTAGCTTCTACATTATTTAAATGTGCAGCTCCCTTTTGATTTATATAAATAATTCCATCTACTTTTACATTATTAATTTTTATTCCTTCATTCTCAACATATAAATTGCCTTTTATATCAGCATTATTAAGTTCACTGTTTTTGCCATTTATAACCGCATTACCTTCTACTTGTTCACGGTTATCACCATTTTCTAAACCATACTTTTTATCATTTTCATTATATTGTTTTCCATTTAATTTAACTGCACTTAATATTGAATCTTTAACTGCTGCTTGTCCTCCTAAAGCTACTATTTCACTTGTTGGAGAAATTTCTCCTTTGACGAAATTTTTCGTATTTTCAGAAATCTGATTGTCTACTAAAATAACTGGCGAATTTGTTTGTGATGCTAAAACAGATCCTGCTAGCGCATCTGCAAATTCATTTTGTTTTGGACCATTTCCTCTTGATAAATAAATCTTTTTAAAATTAATTTCATTCTTAAATTCTTTCATTATTTTTGTATTAGTTTCAAATCTATTCTGTCCAAATAATCTCTTTGCATTTGGCAGTTTATCTTGTACATTTTGACTTACTGCTCCAGTTCCACCAATTACATAAGTATTATCAATATTTTTAATATGTTTTATATAATTAAGTACTTCCGAATCCATGTTATCTCTATCTGTCATTAAAATAGGCATTTGTTTTTGAGCTGCAATGGATGCAATAGATAATGCATCTGCATATTGATTTCCAGTTACTACTGCTACATCATTGGTTTCTCCTAACTCTTTAGCTATCTTCAATGATGTTTCATACCTATTATCTCCTGCAATTCTATTTACTTGTTTTATGCTTTTTATAGCTTGTACTTGTTTTTTTACATTTTCAGAGACCGCCCCAACGCCTCCGATTATTATTACATTTGCCGCTTTTAGTCTTTCAATTTCTTCTTTAACCTTTGGATTCAAAGAATTTTTTGAAGTTAAAAGTATTGGTGCCTTTTTAACCTTTGCCAGTGGTGCTGCACAAAGTGCATCTGCAAAGTCTTCTCCGCTTGCAAGGATAACATACTCACATCCGTCTTTCCATCCATAATTTGATACGGATACCGAGGTCTCATATCTATTTGACCCGCACAGTCTACCAAATGACGAAGTACTTACTTCTTGAGCCATTACCCCTGTGTTTGCTAATGCTGTAGTAAACACCAGAGACATAACTAAAGAACTGGCAAATACTTTTTTATGTTTATTTTCCAAGATAGCACTCCCCTTCCATTAATGTACATTACAATTATATTACATTTTTGTGAATTTTACCAGTATTTTCGTTCTAGTTTTTGAATTTTTTAATAATTGAATAAGTTTATATGGCTTTATTCAGCTCTATAAGTGGCATAAAATCAAGCTTTAAATTATACCCAATACTAAGTTTATTTGAGGATATTGAAAATATGATTAATGTTGTAAAATTTAAGTTAATTTTCTGAGAAAAGTTTTTTAATGAAGATATGTAACAAAAAAAATCCAGCATTTCTGCTGGATTCATATTTACTGCTTGCCCCTGGAAAAATTTACACCCCAGGGGTGCTTCCATTTTTTGCACCCCTGGGGTCGTTCCAAAAAATGGATCACCCATATTCTCAATTCTCACCAAGAATATGGGTGACCTTTTATTTTTGCATCATATTTGATGTGGATGCCAATTTAATTTAAAATTTAAAATTTAAAATTATTAATGTAAATTTATTTACTTATTAGTAACTACTACTGTGCAAACATCATATTTTCCTTTGTCCTTAGTTGTTACTACAATTGTAGCTGAACCTGCTTTTTTAGCAGTTACATTTCCATCTTGGTCAACTTCAGCCACTTCTCTATTACTTGAAACCCAAGTAACATCCTTATTTGTAGCATCTGATGGATTTACAGAAACATTAAGTTTCTTTGTATGTCCTACAACTAATGATAAGCTGCCTGAAATATCTACAGACGTTACTGGAACATAACCACCATTTACATGTACAGTACATGTGTCATATACATGTGTTCCATCAGCTTTTGCTTTTATTGTTACAGTTCCAGATTTTAATGCTTTTATTTTTCCTGTAGAATCTACTTTTACTACATCATCATCACTAGAAGTCCAGATTATATTAGGATTTTGTACATTATCAGGTTTACAATTAACATTTAATTGAACTTCATCACCTGCATTTATATTTAATGAATTTCTATCAATGTGTACTTGTGTTACATCAGTTACACTTGGCAAACCTACTGTAATTGTACAAGTATCATAATGTGATCCATCTTCAGTTATTACTCTAATACTTGTTGTACCACTAGCTAATGCTCTAATTTGATGTCCTTCTACTGCAACTATATTTTTATTATAAGATTCTAAAGTGTAATTTTGATTTGTAGCATTTACTGGTCTAATTTTTACTTCTGGAGTTTTAGTATCTCCAATTACCATAGTTATACTATTATCATCAAATGAAACTCCATATACACTTACATCGTTAGTTCCTTCTGAATTTATATTAAAATTGTAATATTTTGGCTTACTCTTTCTTCCTTTTGCATCTTCAAATACTATAAATGCTCTATATCTTCCACTTGAAAGCTTAAAGCCTTGACTGTCTTTATCTAAATCATAGTTACCTGTCCAATGAGTTGTTCTATTATCATAAATTGTTGCTAATGGAGTAGATCTTCTGTAATCCAATGTAGCATTATCAGGATTATCTTTTACAACATATACATATTGTTTAACAACATCACTGCTTGGAGTTGCCCATGTAAGAGCCATATCTCTTCCATCAACGCCATGGTTACTTGAATCATTATCCTTAGCATGGAAAGTCGATGGTTGTTTTGGTCCTGCTCCATTGTAATTTATTCTTACAGGTTTACTTTCAGAATTACCAGATGATGTTACTGTGATATATATATATCCTCCATCATTGTCTAAAACTGATGTTCCTAGATTTATAGTAGCTACTCCTGATGAATTTGCAGTTCCACTTGCCGCTGCACTTGTACCTGAATCTGTATTTCTATAAACTTTTATAACATCTCCAGAACCTAATCCTCTAACTGTCATTGTGTCACTAGTATCTGCACTATTTTCAATTGCAACTGAATGAGGATCTATATCTTTAGAAACTAAATTCAATTTGAATTTTGCAGTTGCACCATATCCTATAACCTTTCCGCTATAAGTCCTAGTTCCACTGCCCTGAGATACTTTATCTCTATCCCAAACAACAACAAGTTCTCTTACTGTATCATCACTCATAAGTACTGTAATTTTTTCTGGAAGATACTTATCATCAATATATTTTTGACTTCTGTTAATATCATTCATATCTATAGTCTTTTGGCCATCATAAACCTTTTTAACTTTTAATGTGTAATTTGGTTTCTTAACTGCACTTCCATTTTTACTTCCTGTTCTTATAGCATTTTTTAAATCATATCTATATAATTTACTAGATTTACTGTAGAAAATATTTTCACCTGTTACATTAATAGAATTTTTTCCTACACTTACAAAATTACCAGTAATATTTAAAGCCTCTGCACTATCATTACAAACTTTTTCACATCTAAAGTCTCTCTTACTTACTCTATATATCTTTCCACCATCAGATAGATTTGTATAATATACATAATCACCCATAGCATTTAAGCTAGAGACCTTACTTGCAAGTATATTGTGACTTGGAACAGTTCCATCTGTGCCTATTCTTTTTAATTGTCCAGAATCAGTAATATAATAAATATAACTTCCATACACATTTACATAATTACAAGATTCATTACTTAATTTTATTCTTCCAGTACCGTTGGTATTTACTGCATATAACTTATGACCATCACCATAATTACTGTAGTAAATAGTATTTCCAACAACATTTAAATATTCACATTCATCACTACATACTAACTGTGAACTTCCAAAAGAAGGTCCTTTTTCAGTTCTTGTTATTTTAATTTTATATATCTTTCCACCATTAGAGTGATTACTATAATAAATATAATCACCTACTACATTTACATATGTTGCTTTATCATTACATATTTTTTCAGGTTTTGTACCATCATTCTTAACCTTGTATAATTTAAAGTCATCTTTGTAATTACTGTATATAAGTGTATCATCAAAAACATTAATATATCTTGCATCATTTTCACTTATAGCTCTATTATAGCTTCCGTCTAAAGCCATCTTGTATAATTTGTTTCCATCACCAGTATTGTTATAGTATATATAACTTCCACTCTGCAGTGCCATACCACCATTTATGATATTTCCTGCTGCATTATTAGTCTTTTCATCTACAAGATCAAAATCTATCTTTCTACTTGTTCCACTTGTACTTAAAAATGATGTTATGTCTAATACACCTTTTGCTATGACTTTTTTGTCATAATTTAAAAGATAAACTTCTGTTTTAAATCTATTGTCTAAATCCCTAGAAAGGACACAATTTATCTCATTAGAACCATCTATATATTTAATATATGGACTTCCTTTTATTTGAAAATATTTAGCGCCAGCTATATGCTGCTTTACATTAGAAAATAATTTAACGCCAACTATTTTTCTATCTCCCATTTCAGAAATACTTAAATTAGAATTAGTACTTTGTGTTCCAACATTTTGAAGCTTAAACACATTTCCATTATAAACATAAGTTTTTTCAGTATAAGTATCATAAAAATGAACAGTCTTTCCACATTCTTTCATTAATTCTTCTTCAGTTAAAAATTCATTTGTATTAGGATTCAATATTCTACTGTTTCTTCCTTCTTTATAACAATAGAAAATCAAACCTGTTCCATTTTTTAAATCAGAATTAATTTTACTTGAATGTCTTATAAAATAATTCATTGAATAAGCTTTATCACCTATAACAGTAAATTTTTTGTCGTAAGGAAGTTCCGTTCCAATTCCTATCTGACCTTCGCCTGATATTATTCTATTTAATTCTTGTTCTAGTTGTGGTTTTATTACTGCTTTACCACCTACTATTTTAATAATAGTACTTTTTTTCATATTACTTCTTATAAATCTATTTGCACTTTCTATTTGAGAAGTTCCAGCACCAAGTCCACTAAGTACTACTGGTGAATTAGTTTTAGCAGCAGCACCTGAAGCTGCAAGAGCATCTGCAAATTGACTTTTTCTATCTGCTCCACCACAAGCTACATAAATCTTGTCGAAACTTATCTTATTTTTAAAATAATTTAATAATTTAATATTTGTATCAAATCTATCTCTTCCAGCTGCAATTCTCTTTCCACCTACAGATTTAAGGGCTGAATCAGTTATAATTCCTTTTCCACCTACTGCAAGTACATTGAGACTTTTAGTTTTTATTAAATTTTTTATGCAAGTTGGAACTTTTTTAGTATCTGTTATTAAAAGTGGATATCCCATATTAGCTGCAATAGAAGCTGCACTTATGGCATCTGGATAACCTACTTGTCCATTTGCTAGTAATACTGTTCTATTTCCACTTTTTCTTAATACTTCATTTGCAATTAAAACGCTTGTATCATATCTGCTTTTACCAGCAATACGTTTAACATAAATACCATAGTTAGATCTCAAACTGCTTTCAATTTGTGAACTAATACTTCCTTTTCCACCTATAATATAAACAGTTCTAGCACCTAATTCTCTTATAGTCTTTCCAACTTGATTTTCAAGTCTATTACCTGAAGTTAAAAGTATTGGTGCATTTAAGTTTTTTGCAAAAGGTGCTGCACAAACTGCATCTGCATATCCTTTTCCACTTACCAATACTACAGCATTTGAAGTTTTAAAAGTTTCCTTCGCAAGTCTACAAGCTGTTAAATATCTATTCTCTTCCCCTATTCTTTCCATGGTAGCTGCTTGTACATTTGTTGTGTTAACCACAGAAACGAAAGGAACACTCAAAACAGCACATATAGCTGATAAGCACACAGCTTTTGTAATGCTTTTATTACTCATACTTAACTGTCACTCCTTAAATAATTAGTAATGTATAATTAATAATTAATAATTAAGGAAATTTTTCCTTAGGAAAAAATAATTAAATTTAATTAAAAGCTTTCTTCGACGAAGAAAGGTGTCTTTCATTCTTAATTATTAATTGTATTTTCTTGGCATAATATGACAAAAAACTTTAATAATTCTTTCCAATTACTATTATATCATACCATATGTAGTTTATCGTAGAAATTTTAGTAATCTTTACTATTTTTCTGTTTTTATATAATAAAACCACCAGCAGTTTTGATTAAACTACTGGTGGCCTGGAAAAATTTACACCCCAGGGGTGCTTCCATTTTTTGCACCCCTGGGGTCATTCCACTTTTTGGAAGGTTAGCCTTCCACAGTGTAGACATCCTTTTTACCTACAACAATGATTAATGCTTTCTTTAAATCTTGTGTGCCAAGCTCTTCTTGAACAAACTTACTTTCTTCATATCCTTTGAGCTGTTTCAAGCCTTCTTCTTTGACCTTTTCTAATATGCCTCTATCACTCTCTTTTATATACTTTAACTCAATAATCCACTGGAACTTAGTTACATCCTTAAACTGAATCTTTCTCTTTAGCATTATGTCCACATACCCTTTATTATTCTCCGCTTCACTTTGAATAAAGTAAGTACTATCTACACCTAAAAGAGTAAGTATTATCATCTTGATATGTTTTTCATCCATTTGTATTAAATCCCTGTTAGATAAATCATCTAAAATTTTACCTATAAGTTTTGATAAAGATTCAATATTCCCATTCATTCTCATTTCATTTACCGCTAATCTTATATCATACAATTGAAGATTATACTCTAAATTCATTTTTTGAAAATATTGTTCCCAATAGATTGTTTTAATAACGTAGTTTGGTATTTTAAGCTCTGTTCCAAGAGGTCCTTGCCCCTTTATAGTAAGCATCCCAAGATAAAATAATAAAGATTTAAAATTTTCTTTTACACTATACATAGTATGGATATTAAATCTATCTACTAACATAGTAGAAGTTTCACCTTTTGTCATTATTTGATCTAACGCTTCTCTATCATTAAAATTATAAGCTAGTTGATTAACTTTTCCGTAATCAGTTTTTACATTGTTGTCTATCATTTCTTCTGGATAACGATTGTATGCTAAATAATTATCTAAAAAATACATAGACATATCAGGATTAAATACACTATTACCCCTTTTGTTAAACTTGTATCCATTATAATAAGTAGTCATATCTCTACAAATTTTTCCCCTAAGCTCTGTATCTTTTATGTTTACTTCATCCATAATCCAAGATAATTCTTTTCTTGTAAATCCCATCATGGCATTTAAATTTTCATCTAAAGTATAGTTTCTAGTTATATTGAACCCACTAGTTAAGTCATCCAGCATTATAGGACTTACACCTGTCATAAATATTCTATTAAAGTTATCCATAGTTGCATCTTTTATAGCTTTATAAAATACTTTAACAAATCCTTCACCATGCAGTATGCTTGTGTATGTGTTTTGCTTTCCTCCTGTGATTAACTCATTAGCAAAATTATCATATTCATCTATTAGGACAAATACTTTTTTATTTATTTTATTTGCTAAAAGGGATATATATTGTACTGCTATTTCCGCACTTTTCATTTCTCTTGAAACATCTTTTTCTTCAAATAAATTTGAATAATGATCTATAAATTTTTCTACAGATAAATTAACCTTTTCATTAAAACTATTCCTAAGTTCTTCTTCTCCATGCCCAGCATCGACTCCAGCAAAACTTATCCTCCAAACTAGAAACTCATTTCTTTCTTCTGTAGGATTTTTACCTATATATAAATCTCCAAATAATTCTTGAAATTTATTCTTTTTATTTATATCATAATAATTCTCCAGTGTGGATATGAATAAACTTTTTCCAAACCTTCTAGGTCTTATAAAAAATTGATAAGGAGCATATCTATCTAAAAGTTCTATATATGATGTTTTATCAACATATAGATAATTTTTTCCCCTTAAAACTTCAAAATTAGAAATGCCATAGGGTATTCTCTTCATTATTTCATCTCCTTTCTCTGTAAACTTGTTAACTATTAACTCATTTTTTCAGCTTTTTTAATAATCTTTGAAAATCTTCTATATAAATATTATATACCATAGTAAACTTTTCTAAAACAAAAATCCAGCGTTCCCGCTGGATTTAATTCTTTATTCTCTTAACTGTCCTCTGTTAACTTTCCACTGTCCTCTTTCCTTTTCTTCTTCCCTCATCAAACAGTCTTCTACAAAATTCTGGTTCAAACCTTATTGTATCCTGTGGTATAAATTCTTCTTCCCTTTTGATAACTATAATATTCTCTTTGTCATACACATCAAGTAAATACTGTGGTATAGTAAATCCGTTATGTAGTGGAAGCAAATAAATTTTATCCACCTTATGATCAACAAAAGGTTGCATCAAATTATTATTTAATATTCCACCATCTAAATTATATCCATCATACTCACCATCAATTAATTTTCCCCTAAAAGCTTCAAAAAGATTTTGAGTATTATAATCTCTAAGCATATTCTGAAAACTAAAATTTTCATTCACATTTAAAGCAAAAGGAAGAAGTGAACTGTACTTAACACTCTTTAACTTTTCGTCATTTTGTATTTTTGTAATATCAACTAATTTCTCCTCAAGTTCTCCCTTGTTGACACTTACATAATTCACATAGAAATGTTTTATATTTTCATCATTGCCCTTAAGTTTCCCCAAATTTTCTATTATAAACTGATTTTCAATTACCTTATTTACAGTAAGCTGATTTTGAACAGTTTTCATATCTATTTCCGTATACATCTTTTTCATTTCTTCCAGTCTAGATTTATATAAAAAATATCCATTTACAGCTCCAATAGAAGTGCCACAAATTATATCAAATTTTATACCTTTTTCTTTCAGTGCATATATTGCTCCAGCTTGAAATGCACCCTTAGCACCTCCACCTTGTAAAAATAAACCATTCATGCACATACCCCCCATTTTTCTACTTGTCACTTACTTTACTTCTATAACATGTAAATTGTTTGGATTGTTATCTGGCTTATTTGTATTGTCTTTATTATCATCTGGTTTAGTTGCTCCACCATCTCCACTAATTCCTGCCACTATTGTATCAGCTCTCTTCATAATCTTATCATTGATTACAGCATTTCCACCAAATCCAACTACCTTAGTAGCTTTTGTAACATTATCCTTTAACATCTCTGCTGTTGATGAATTTATATCATCATTAACCAAAACAACTGGTGATTTGCTTTGTGCTGCTAAAACTGAACCAGTAAGAGCATCAACTAAATGATTATTTAATCCATTTGCTAAATAAACTTTATCGAATTTAAATTTTCCTCTAGCTGCAAAAGCCTTTAGCACCTCATTGTTTGTTTCAAATCTATCATTACCACCTAGTCTATCTGCATCAAGCTTTCCTATAAGTTCATCCTTAATTACTCCTGTTCCCCCTACTGCATAAATTGTATCTGCACTATTAAGAGCACTTACTGAATCGTTACATATATCAGTTCCTTCTGTGTTTGTAAGAAGTATTGGCATTCCTTCACTTGCTGCAGTTGAAGATATTGATAATGCATCTGCTAAAGCATTTGGTGACACTAATGCTATTGTATCAATTTTTCCACCATTATTCTTATATGCATTATAAATATTTTGAGCAGTTTCAAATCTGTTCTTTCCTCCAAGTCTTTCTACAGTGATATTCAAATCTTGAAGTTGCTTTACCGCTTTATCTGATATTACCCCTTGTCCTGTTGCTATGTAAACTTTGCTTATTGCTCTGCTTTTTAGTTCCTTTAATGTATCTGCACTTATGCTGTCTTTTTGATCATTTAAAAGTATTGGCGCATTTAATTTGTATGCTAGTGGAGATACTGCCAATGCATCAACTAAATTTTTATCGCCAGCTGGTGCAATTACAGCCTTCTTACTAGTTTTCCAAGCACCATTCCAGCTCTCTCCTGCTATCTTAGCAGCTGTTTGCACTCTTCCTTTTCCATAAAGTCTTGTGCTTGTACCTGCTGTTGCTGCCTTTACTGAATAGCTTGTACTAAAAACTAATCCTAACACTAATAAACTTGAAATTGCTTTTTTCATAATAAATGCCTCCAATTATAATCTTAATACTACTTTCAACTTTCGCAGATGAAAAATAGCCTCTACATGAAATAATATCTTGCTTAGAAACCTTTCACTTTAAAGATAATTAATAGTTAATAATGAATAATTAATAATAAAGGAAATTTTGCCTTAGGGCAAAATAACTAATATAATTAAAGATTTTTGCTAAAGCAAAAATCAACATTCATTATTCATTTTTAATTATTAATTCTTAATTGCTATTAAATGTTTCTTACGTAATATATCATTTTCCTTCGCTACTGTCAGCTCTCATCTATCAACTGTACTTTCACACCTCTATTTAGTAATATTCGCTACGTTCTTACCGTCTTGTACCGCTTGTACATTGACCTTTTTATCCTTATATTGTTTCTTTAACTTTGCAGCATATTCATTTGCAAGCTGCTTAGCTCTATCAGCACTAACACCTTTTTTTATTAACATAACTCCAATAACATTATTATCTTTAACATATACTTGACCT
The DNA here is from genome assembly GCF_042688525.2 of Haloimpatiens myeolchijeotgali. Classification (GTDB taxonomy): domain Bacteria; phylum Bacillota; class Clostridia; order Clostridiales; family Clostridiaceae; genus Haloimpatiens. The sequence goes on along the minus strand of NZ_JBHWAB010000001.1, from coordinate 734,390 downwards.
TCTGAAACTTCTTTTTCATTTTTTATAGATTTAGTTAAATCCTTATCTTGTTTTACTGGTTCTACTTTTGTTTTTTCTGATTGTTTTTTTGCATCCTGTGATTTATTAGTTTCATTTTTGCTTACACTTTGGCTTTTTTCTGTATTATTGGTATCTTTTGAACTAGTTTTTGCCCCACAAGCAGCAATTGATGCAGCCATAGCACAAACTAGTAATCCTGTACAAATTTTCTTTAGTATATTATTTCTTGTCATATAAATTCCTCCAATTCTGTATTAATAACCATAAGTTAGCACAGTTTATTCAAAAGGTCAACAAAATAGGATATAATTTAATATTATTTTAATAAATGAAATTTATGGTTAAATTACCAATTAAATTTGAATCGTTGTAAAAAGCCGGTTCAAGCCAAGTTTGCTGTAAAATAAAATCACCAGCAGCTTTGGTTAGGCTGCTGGTGATTTGGGAAAATTTGCACCCCTGGGGTGATTTCATTTTTTTGGATCCCTGGGGTAGTTTCAGTTAGATTCCACCTCACAATGAACACACTTGTCATTGGCTAACGCCTATATCACCTTCGGTGATCGGGACTTTCACCCTATAGATTGCGCCCATGCTGGACGCACAAAAAAGAAAAAGACCCCATGCAGAGTCTTTCTCTTAAGATATGATTAAATTTTTCAGCCAGTGATGTGAACTGACTATTTTATGAAATTAGAATTGAATTTAATTTGAAATGTTTAAAAATCCGCTCATTTGGAAAAAATTACACCCCTGGAATAATTCCATTTCCAACCATTTATTTAAATTTGAGAAGGATAACTATTGAGCTATCCTTCCCTATTTTCATTTCATTTTTTACAATCTACTATTTAGTAAATTCTGTTGGCATAGAAACTGTTAAATCTTCTTTTGCATTATTAGATACAGTATCTTCAACCTTAGATTTGTCTATTTTAATTTGAACCTTACTTTCTCCTGCTGCATTTAAACTAACATTAGCTAAATCTCCAGCTTCCAAAGTTATAGTCCAAGTATCTGAAAATTCCTTATCATCTGCAGAAACAGCTGTCGCATTTGTAAGATTAACAAATGTATCATCTGTAGCTTTATCTCCACTTATAGCTTCATCAGCTAATTTTACTTTTTCATCAAATTTTAATGTTATTACATCACCTGCATTCAATGCACCTGAATTATCAGTATCTTTTACAGTTATAGTTGGTGCAGATACTGAATGATCAGCAGTTACTAATTCACTTTCTAATAAGCTTGATTCAACTGCTTCATTTCCATGAGTATCTTTAATGTATTCAGCATCTTTCTTAACTTTTACAGTATAACGTGATGCATCTGCATCGCCTTCTAATTTAATTACAAGATCTTTACCGTCTACAGAAGTACTATAATCCTTATCTGCTACTAATTTTTCTTCATCAATTGTTCTAGTAACCTCTAAATCACGTGCAAACATAGCTACTGCCACTGGATCTGCCTCTAGAGCTTCATTAAATGTAAGTCTTATTTCATTGTTGTTTTTATTATCTATTCCATCTTTAACCACTTCAGGTTTAACTTTATCAATTACATCTAATTCATTAATATCTTCTGCTCCAGAACCTGCTGCTGTTTTAACTTTTGAACCAACTATGCTAATTTTTAAAGCATCTGCATCACATGGCATATCTTTTTCAGTCTTAACAATTACTTTAGATGATCCATCTACTTTTACAGATTCAACTTTATATGTGTTGTCATCATCTTTAATTGTTACAGCATCATTTTTAACTTCTTGTATAGATTGATCAAATTTAAGTTCTATTGTATTCTTATCTGTTAATTTAACTTGTTTTTCATTATCTTTTATTTTAATATTTGTTTTATTTGTTTCACCTATTTTTAATTCTTTAGGAAAGTCTTTTATTACATTTTCTGCTTTATCCTTAACAGCCATTACTTGTAAATTATTTATTTTATGACCAAATTCATCCTTTACAACTATATCACCAATTTTTTCTGGTAATACAAACATAACAGCTTTAGAATCTTGAAGTACAGTAACGTCTGTATCATCTGGTAATGTTCTGTAATGTCCATCTACCATAATTAAGTAATTTGATTTATCTGCTATAGATTCAGTATCCATTTCTTCACTAAATGTAAGAACTATTGTTCTTGTAGCTCCATTAGTTGAAATAGTAACTGTTGGTTCTTCACCATCTTTAACATTTAATTCAGTTGTATAATCAAGCATCATGTTCTTTAATTTAGTATTGTCTTTTAGAGCAGTAACCTTTAATTTATAAGTTCCACCTTCAAGAGCTTTATAAGTTGCTACTTTTACTGTATCTTTATCTAAAGTAACATTCTTAACTGGTACTTTATCACCATCTTCGTTAGTTATTACGAAGCAACCAATCTTAACTGAATCAGAATTTAATTCTTTTGAGAATTTAACTGTAATTTCGTTATTATCATCATTAACTTTTACATCTTTTACTTCTGGTCTAGTTTCATCTACTTTTGCTTTCACTTTTACTTCTGTATCTTTTATTACATTTGAAGAATAATCTTCTACTTTTTCAACGTAAACAGTTGTTTCATATGATGGTAATTCTTTATCTTTAAAATCAAAAGAGTATTTATTTCCTGCTAATTTTTTCAAACTATTAGCTTTTACTTTATCATCACCATTTTTGTAATATACATTACTAGCTTTTACTGTATCTGAATCAACATCTTCACTAAATGTAAGAGTTAATTTTTCTAGAGTAGCTTCTGCATTTGTTACAGTTGGTGCTACTTTATCTTCTACTACTGTAAATGTACATTCTTTTGATAAAGATTTTAATCCTTGGTAATCTTTTACTCCATCAACTGTTAATTTGTGATCTCCAACTGATAAAGAAGAAGAACTATAAGTTCTTAAAACAAGTTCTCTACCATCATGATTTCTTGAACCATAAAAAGCTTTTCCGTCTAATTTAACAGCATCTGTTGGTACTTCTTTTATTGGTTCTGAGAAAGTTACTTTTATAGCTTTTGTTCCTAAAGATTCTACTTTTTCAACTGTTGGTAATGTAACATCAACTGGTGTAAATTTGATATCTTTAACATCTATTTTTTTATCTCCAGCTTTTACGCCTTTTACAGATACTTTATATTCTTTTTGGTTTGATAATTCTTTTCCATCTTTAAAAGTTAATCTAACAGTGCAACCATCTTCTAATACTTCAGCAGTATCTATATCATGGTCTGCTATTGTATAATTCTCTACTTCTTCAGCAGAATCTTTCTCTACTTTTTGGTTGAATTTAACTTCAACTTCTTTTAAATTGCTAGCAACTACTGATTCAACTTTTAATTCTGCTGCAGTGCTATCTTCTTTATTTACATTCTTAGTAGCTTCGATAACATCTCCACTTACTACAGCTTCTCCACCAAAAGCAACAACATTAGTTTTGTCAGTTACTTTTCCTTTTAATGCTTCTTTTACAGATGCATCTAGGTTATCACTAGCTAAAACAACTGGTGATTCAGTTTGAGCTGCTAGAACTGATCCTGTTAAAGCGTCTACTAAGTGATTATTCATTCCATTTGCTAAGTAAACTTTATTAAATTTAACTTTTCCATCTTTAGCGAATGCTTTTATTACTTCAGCGTTAGTTTCAAATCTTGAATCTCCACCTAATCTTGTAGCTTTCAATTCACTTACTAATGCGTCAGAAATAACTCCAGTTCCACCTACAGCATAAACTTTTTTAGCAGCTTCTGCTACTTCTTTTAAGTCTGCTGCTACAGTGTCTGTACCATTAGTTAATAATATTGGCATTCCTTCTTTTGATGCAATTGATGATACTGATAATGCATCAGCAAGTCCTGTACCTGAAACTAATGCAACATTTTCAGCATTTCCACCATTTGCTTTGAATTCATCATATATTTTCTTAGCTGTTGCATATCTGCTAGCTCCACCAAGTCTTACAACTTCCATGTTAGCATCTTTTAATTCTTTAACAGCTTCGTTTGAGATTACGCCTTCACCTGTTGCTACGTAAACTTTTTTAACGCCTTGATCTTTTAATGCTTTTAATGTATCAGCATTGATACTATCTTTTGCATCATTTAAAAGTATTGGTGCATTTAATTTGTATGCAAGTGGTGATACTGCTAAAGCATCAACTAAGTTTTTGTCTGCACTTGGAGCTAATACAGCAGTTTTGCTGTCCTTCCAAGCATTGTTCCAGCTTTGTTCTGCTACCTTAATAGCAGTTTGTACTCTTCCTTGTCCATATAATCTTTCTGGAGCTGTTGTGTTTTCAGCAGCCATTACTGGTGTTGAACTTAATACTAGGCATAAAGCTGCTGCGCTAGCAAGAGCTCTTTTAGTAGATTTTTTACTCATTTACAAAAACCTCCTTAGTTTTATATTTAGATTTCAATGAGCTTAGAAATCAATTTTTTACTGCATTATTATGTTATATATAGTTAACTCACATCATTACATATTATGTAATTTAAGTGAATTGACTTCTTCACATGTTAATATTATACAAGTTAACACTTTCTAATTATACCATATCAAATAATATTTTTCTATATCTTTCTTTAAAAACATTATTTATGGTGTCAATACCTTTTTGTTTATGTAATGGTAATTTATTTATTTGTTTACCATTATAACTCAATTATTTTAAAATTTCTATACATTAATTCCATTTTTTATTGAATATACAATATTTTTAATTGGTTATACTTCATTTATTTTCCTTGGTTTGGGCTTGTATTCATTATAATGTAATATATTCCATAGGCACCACACCAATTATATCATACATTTCCTATTTTTTTATAGAATTTTATAGAATTTTTATATATTTTTGTATTTTATTTCTTTTTTCAACAAACCAAGTGGACAAACTAAGGGACAGTTCTTTATTTTCTACTATAATTAATGATGTATTTTTTTTACTTCAAATATTAATTGTTACAATTATATTTATATTTTCTAAGTTATTTTTTATTACAATATGAAATAAATTCTTAAAATACCTTTTATATATTATTACTATATATTTTGGATTGGGTTACAAATTTGTTACAAAACAGAAAAGGGACGGTTCTTTAATTTTTATAAAAATAAAAATTAAAGAACCGTCCCTCAGACTTTTAAACTTTTTTAATTTTGCTCTTCTTTTAAAACTCCTTTTGCTTTTCCTACTGTTCCCCCTAATTTATCCCATAAAAAATTATGATCTTTATCTGCTTCACTAAAATTTCCTTCCTCCCACTTATTTAATATTTCTAAAAGTTTTTCTTTTTCCTTATAATTAGATTCACTAACTATAGTCTTTAAATTCTTAATTCTTTCCTTTGTTATTTTAACAAATCCCCATTTCTTATCTGCAATAACTTTCGTATTTGCCATCTTGTGCATAACATCTACTACTTCCATTTCAGATAATTTAGGTACACTTGGCTTTTTATTATTCTCTACAGCCTTTACATTCTTTTCTAGTTTCTGATCAAATCTCATAGTATTAATCTTCTCCACACATTTTGTTGCAATATTTTGGTTTCCAGTAATTTCTCCAAATAAATATAATCCTCCACTTAAACATATAAAAAGTATTATAATTACAATAATTATCTTTTTTTTCATTTCAACTCACCTCATCATAATTATAATCCAATTTATGGAAAATTTCTTCATGTTTAATTGGAATATTTTTGAATTAACTTTAGTATACATATATTACCTACTTATAACTTAATTTTTCATAAACAACTGTACCCTGAGTAAAAGCTAAGGGACGGTTCTTCAATTTAAATGAAGTTTCATTAAAATTGAAGAACCGTCCCTTGAAAAATCCTAAATTATTTATTCAACTTTCACAGCACAAAAATACTATCTAGCGAAGGGAAATGATATCTTGCGTAAAAAACATTTGAACAAACAATTAGTAATTCTTGGTCTAAAAATTTACAGTAAAGTATATAAACTTTTCATGTTAAAAAATAAGACTTATTGCCTGTGGTAAATATCTATATAGTGTATAGGATATCATTGGAACAAAGTTTACAAGTTCTTAGTCTTACGAATTTCAAAAGAGTTATTTTCTGATAACTAATTCCTTTGGAATATTTTTCAGAAAATCTTCTTTTGAATATGAGTAAGACTTAGAACTTGTTACTGAAGTGACACGATTCCTAACACTATATAGATATTTACTTCACAGGCTCTGGATACTTATTGTAAAAATAAATTTTTAGACCTTAGAATTACTTTGTGAAGTGAAAGGTTTCTAAGCAAGATATCATTTCCCGCAGCGGCTATTTTTCACCTGCGAAAGTTGAGTTATTTATTATTTATTCATAAGTTCAACTAGTTTTTCTTTTATGTACTCTTTAATTTCTTTACCATCTATAAAAGTATTATCATCAAAATCACTTGGTTTAACTCTAAAGAAATTAACAACAAGCATATTATCCTTAATAATATAATCCTCTAATGATAAAGGTGAAAATCTAACTTCAATTTCCTCATATTTTGAATTCATATCCTTTAACTCATCCACTAATGAATCTAAATTCAATTGTTTAACAGGTTGTACCATCATATTAGTATATTCTAAATCTTCCATTACCCACATATTATAGTTCCAAAATCTACCCTCTTTTTTAGTTTTCTTAGATAGAAGTTCATTATTAGTTATTGCGCTCAATACCTTTCTTACTGATTCATCATTAAATTCATCATCATAGCTTGCACATATTCCTTTCATTTTTGCTACATCTGTAAGGAACTGTTCTGCTACTCTTTCTTTCTCACTAGTTGCTTGCCAAAAATAAAGCATTGATTCGATTTCTTCTAAGTTTACTTTTATTGATTTTAACATTATATTTTCCTCCACTCTCATTCTAGTTTACTTAATTTTCTCAGTACAAAATACTGTCTAGCGAAGGGGAATGATATATTGCGTAAGAAACATTTGAACAAACAATTAGTAATTCTTGGTCTAAAAATTTATTATTACGTTAAGAAAAACTCATTGTTTGAGTGTAGCGAGTTTGAGTTTTTTAGTAATAATAAATTTTTAGACCTTAGAATTACTTTGTGAAGTAAAAGGTTTCCGAGCAATATATCATTTCCCGCAGCTGTGTTTTTATCTGCAAAAGTTAAGTAGTTTATTTTGTGTTCATCGTTTACACATATATTTTACCAAATAAGGGACGGTTCTTCAATTTTTTTAATTAAAATTAAAGAACCGTCCCTTATAAATATCTATATAAAAATTTAAATGAATTAACTTATTTAAGTTTTCCTTAAAAACCTCTATTATAATCCTGAAAGCAATCTAGACAAACCTTTTTTCCATCCATTAATCTCATTTTATGCTCTGGTGCTGTTTCACCACAAACTTCACATACTACACTATTAAATAATCTTGCCTTTTCAGGAAGTTGAAAGTTAGGTTTTTTAAATTCAAATAGATCATCTATATCTGCATTTAAAATATAGTTCATTCTCTCTTTTCTATCCATGTCACCCTTGAAAGGTTTTAAAACTATTCTTAGATTTTCACCTGTTTTTCTCTTAAAAAAGCTAAAAGCCATTTTACCTGTTCCTCTATAAACTAGATTTCCTTTTCCCATACTGCATCCAGTTATAAATTGAACTGCATCTACGCAGCATGCATCATTTTCTGTAACACATACTATTTCCTCATCTTTTGAAAATTTAAGATTTAATTTGTTTTTTACAGCCTCACTTACCTTGTAGCCAATAGCTAACCCTGGACATTCGTGTCCATGAAATTCAACACATTTTTCCCATAATTCATTATTCATTTTTATAACCCCTTTCTTTGGTATATATAATAAAAAAATAAAAGGTAGAATCGTAAGATTCTACCTTCATGATATCTCTATTATTGCTTATTCATTAAGCTGTCATCCATATTCAACTATATATAAGCTCTAAATCGCAAATTCAAGTCAACTGTAATTCATTCGTGAACTACTATTATTTTACTAACCAGCTTTATTTTACCACAAAAACTTTACTAATACAAGGGACGGTTCTTTACTTTTCACACTTTTTACAAGAAAAGTTAAAGAACCGTCCCTTTCCTTTCTTTAATATTTTTTAATATTAAGTGATTATTTTAAATTTTATATGTCAACAATCAAAATATAGACTTAATTATAGCTTAGAAGTCTTTACTTATTATTACGATTATTAAATCTTCATATATTTCCATCACATATTAGAAAGAATATAGAAAGGAGAATTTATTCATGAGACATGATAGAATAAAACCACCTAAAGCTAAACATCACGTTATTTGTAGAGGTATTACTGAAATTGATCTTTTTAAAGATGATTCAGATAAAGAAAGATTTTTGTCCAATTTACGAAAAGTAAAACAAATATTCGGGATAAAAATTTACGCTTATTGCTTAATGGATACACATCTTCACCTTTTAATTGACACTGATAAGCACGACCACGACGGGAAAGGTGCAGACATTAGTAAAGTTATGCATAGCTTAAACCTAAGATATGCTATGTATTATAATAAAAAATATGATAGACATGGTTCCGTATTTTCAGATAGATTCAAAAATATTGTCATTAAAGATGATAGATATTTGCTATGTGTTTCAGCATACATACATAACAACCCTAAAGATATCTCTAATTATAAAAATAAAGTGGAAGACTATAAATATTCAAGTTTAGGCAGCTATCTTAGAAAGTCTAATCCTTATTCTGACCTTGTAGATTGCGATTTTATCCTAAAACATTTTAGCAATGATGCTGTAAAAGCTTCTGTTTCATATTTTGAACTTGTAAAAAGTCGTACTAATTCTACATTAACTAAAGAAGAACTTACTGAACTAGAATCAGAAATGGAATTAAAAAATATACCATTTAAATATGTAGATGAAAAACATATTTTAGTAAAAAACTATTCACCTAAAAAAGTCGTAAAATTTGCTTCTAATTATCTACATGTTGATCCTTGTAGTCTTAATCTCAAATTTAATCATAAATGTTCTGAATTAAGATGTATATGTGCATTACTTTTAAGAAATTTATGTAATTATAAATGTAAAGAAATTTGTTACCTATTAGGAAATATATGTAACTCATCCGTTTCTTCATTATGCAATAAAGGATATATTCTAATTAGTACAAAATATAAAAATATAATTCCAGATTTAATAAAAAGCACCAATGTTGCTTAAATCAAAAACTAAATATGTCTAAATACATTTTTCTAAATAATAATATGTAAAATATTTAATCTAAATTTTGGTACAAGCTTATTTAATTCCTTATGATAATACTTAATAGTGTGTTTACTCTATGTTTTATATAAAAATTCAAAAATTCCAATATTAAAATAAAATAATAGTTAAATAAAAAACTAACCAAATTAGAGTTCATACATATACTAATATCGTGAGAAAAATAATTTTATGAGGTGTTCTTTTTATGCAAACATATTGTATGAACCCTATGGATTCTATGCAATCTATGGACTCTATGAACTGTATGTATTGTATGGCTCCTATGAGTGGTATGGAAAGTATGCAATCCATGTGTGCCATGAATTGTATGTCTTCTATGCAACCTATGAACTGTATGTATTGTATGAATCCTATGAGTGGTATGCAAAGTATGAAATCCATGCATGCTATGAACTGTATGAAACCTATGGATTCCATGAACTGCATGCAATCTATGCATAGTATGAAATGTATGGATTCTATGAAACCTATGCACTGTATGAAACCTATGAAAGACATGATGCCAGAAGATATGGATAAGTAAGGATACTTAAGGGACGGTTCTTTATTTTTCTATTTTCAATAGCAAAAATTTGAGAACCGTCCCTATTCCTTTTTTTTAAGTTAAAGAACCGACCCTGTCCACTCTGAATATTTATCTTTCAAGACTTTATACACTCTTTCTGTTGAGTTGTATGAACATTTATATTTCAATTCACAATTTTTACAATTCCAACATCTTAATTGCCCATATTGCTTAAATATTCTATCCTTATATCCAAAATTCATCATTACATCCTTCACCACCATTGGTGGATAAAAATTACTCAAAGTCTCTGTTGTTTCTTTCTCGCTTAATTTATCACATCGGGTTCCTATATAATCTCTAACACATTTATAATATGTCATCATTTGCTTATTATATAATTCATATTGATAATTACATTCCATATATCTTAAATACTTATCAAAAAATTTATATGCCCTATCAAAATCACCTTTCTTATAACATAAAGCACTTATAAACAAATCAACATTCATGTAATACCATGGAAAAACATTTTTTATAGGTAAATCTAAAAATTGTATTATTGATGCTGCTGATGCATAATTTATATTAACCAAGTAATCAATTAATTCATCTATTTTACTTTCTGACAATGTATATAAATTTCTTATATATCCTTTCATTTTATTATACTCTGAATATCTATTTAACGATTCTATATCATCAAAATCTTCTATTTCACTTAATCCAGGAACTATTATATGATAACTAGGAAATCCTAAATAAGAAACATTTCTTACCAAAATACTATAACCTTTCTTGTCTAATAATTTTATTAAGTAATTCATTATTTCCTTATTAGTTGAATATTTTATTTCTTTAAATCCTTTAAATTCATAACTAAATTTCTCACTAAAAAATTCAGTTGGATAATATCCAGATCCATTAGCAAGTATTCCTATCAAATTTTCTTCTTCATCTTTAACTCTACTTTTATATGAAAACTCCTTTACTCCCATCATTTTTTTTATGTCTTGACCCTGCAAAAGCTCTGTTAATGTCCTTTCAAGTGCAATTTCAGCTGCTAGATGTGATCCAAATTTTATGAAATATGTTTGATTATCTCTGTCAATTAAAATTACAGCTACTACAGGATATTCTTTACCTAGTGAACAATCTTTAACTATAACTTTATAATTGCCGCTTGACTCTAATCTTTCAATCATATTAAATATTCTAGGGAATTTTTGTATATATTTTAAAGGAACTGTTGGTGGAGTTATTTTATTTTTTATAATCTCCTTATTAACCACCCTTTCACAAATTTCAGATATTCCTTGAACAATAGCTTCTTCTGTGCTATTTCCAGCACACATTCCATTTGACATATACATTTTACAAATCATTTTAATTGGTATATATGATATTTCTCTACTATTTATATTAATGTAAGGTAATGCTACAAAATCTGAAGGTACTTCTTCATAAGAAATAGATAACCACTTTTTTATAAGTTCATTTAAACTAGTATCTGCTCTAATTCTGCCTAACTGCATTTTGGTCCATTCTTCTTCATTATTAATAAACTCATCAATACTAATGTTTTTTTCATCTGGTGCATAATAAAAGCCTTTATATTTTAATGCTTTTGGACTTAAATCCCTGGAGAGTCTAAATGGCGCAAAATTTTGAAGCCTCTCCATAAGCTCTCCATATGCACTTGCCAAAGCATATTCTTGTGTAGTGCCTTTCCCATTTGTACCTATATCAGTATCCCCTACTGTTACTCTTACAGAATAAAAACCCTCTGCTGAGTTTTTCCAATTTTTCTCTACTGTCACCAAACCTAACTCACCTAAAATTTTTCTAATTCTATTAATTGTATTAATCGGAATTTCATCTTTATACTTTCTCTTACTTAACACACTCATTTTTCTCGCCCCCGCCCATTAATAAAGAACCGTCCCTTAAAAGTTTCCATATTAATATACTTATGCCCCTATGTCTAATTTTATTAATAAGGGACGGTTCTTCAAAATTATGGATTTCTTCTTTAATCCATTAAAGCTGAAGAACCGTCCCTTAACACCTTTGCCCAAAAATTAAAGAACCGTCCCTTAGCACTTTGATGCCCACAACATTTTAAAAGCACCAACAAAAGTTGGTGCTTTTAGAAACGCTTTATTTATGCGGTTTTGATATATATTTCGTTATGTTTATCATTGTCACAGCCAATGAGGCAGCTTTCTGATATGCAAGATACTTTGGTTCCCAATCTGGCTTAAATTTACCCTTAAAGTTTCTAAGACCTTTAAAATTGTACCAATGATTACCATAATTGAATACAAATTTAGCAACCTTTTCTCCTATGTGAGAACGGGAGGATACCCCTACATTTGATAGTGGAGCCATTCCCAAACTAAAATACTTATATCCCTGTTCTTGAGCCCATAATATCATGTGTAAAAAAAGTAAATCCATAACTCCATTTGGTGAATTATTCTTAAACCTCATTAAATCAATAGACACATATTTTTTATCATCATATGCAGGCATAGTAGATGCAAAAGCAACTATCCTTTTGTCTTCATCTCTTATAACTGCTGCAGGCGCACTTTGAAGATACTCTATATTAAACCAACCAATTGAAAATCTATCTTCACTTCTATCACCCAGCCAATCATCAGACACCTCTCTCATCTCATACAATTCCTTTTGAGAAAATGGAGGATATATAACTTCAAAACTATATTCACTACGCTCAAATTTATTTTTAGCCGTCCTTAAACTTTGTTTTTTCTTACCCTTTAAATCAAATGTATCAAGAGAAACTAGAGCTTCTTCACCTAATTTAAAGAAATAATATCCATATTCATGGTATATTGATAAATTATCTTGAGACACTCTATAAAAAGTAGTATTAAGGCCATATTTATCTGCAAAATTTTGAAATTCTAATATGGCATTTCCAAAAAATTCTTTATCACCTATAGGATCACCTAAAACAACTAATGAATTTTTGATTTTAGCATATGCCATAAGTACTTTATTATCTGCAGTCATATAAATATTTTTGTCCTTAAGAAAAACTAAGTGTGTATTTGTATTTCCATCATATTTTTCTAAAAAATCTACTACTTTATCTATACTTTCTTCTTTAATATCATTTTTAAATGGAAACTTTGGCAAAAATATATTATATATGATTAATCCAAACCAAGCTATACTAAATGCTAAAATGGAATTGTACACAAAACTCCTATCATTTAAAAATAATTTTTCCGTAATCCTATTATTATTCATAAAGAATTGTTGTACCTCTGGAGCAACTAAAGCATATATCAACATCATAACACTAGTTATTATCAAAAATATAATATATCTCTTTTTACAGTTTGGTATATTCTCTCGATAAAACTGTTTTCTAAAAAACCATAGTGCAAATGCTATAATTAAAATATTTAAAAATGCTACATAATCTAATTCCTTTATAAATACATCCAAAGCTGCTATTGTTAATAATACCATTACTAATTTATAAGATTTTTTAACCTTACTTAAAAGCTGCTTAGATAATACCATAAGCATTATTCCAACTATGAGACCAATAATATGAGCTGCTTTTACTAGGTAAATATTTGCTTGTAATGACATAATCATAAATCTAGGATATTGTTCCTGAAAAATAGAATGTGCAACTAACGTAAAGCCTCTAAAAAAAACTAAAATAGATAATATAAAGATTGCTAAATCTCCTATTAACTTAAATTTAGCAGCTAATTCCCATGCCTTTTTAAATCTACAAGTTACTTTGTTTACTAATGGAAATTTATTTTCTTTCCTTCCCTTGCATGACTTAAATATTTCAAAGAAAGTTAGAATCGCACCAATAATACAGGGAATTATATAGTATGATAATCTAAATAAAATAATGATAGCTAATATTTGGTTAGGTGCTATTCCTATAGCTTTAAATTCTATCAAAATAATTGCATCTAAAGAACCTAATCCCCCAGGTATAAAACTTAATACTCCCACAATAGATGCTATAGTAAATATACCAAGTATATTACTTAAACTAACTGAACCATAAACACTACTTGTTATAACCCATAAAAGTACTCCTGCCATAGTCCATTCTATTGCAGAACTAATAAGCATCTTTACTTGAAATTTAACATCTGTATTATATATGTTTGAATTCTTTAAAAGCTTGGTTTTTAAATATGGAATCTTATCAATGAAAAAATAAACTGGTAAATATAATATGAGCAAAATTAAAATTACTACATATATTTTATTGCCAGCAAGAATATCTTTTACATTTAAAAGTCCTATTGCTGTCAAAAAAGCTAAAAAAGATAATCCACTTGGAGTAGCCATAAATAAAGTAAACAATGGATATTTCAAATCTTCTTTTGACTCTACTTTGTCTTTATATAGCAATGCTCTTAATCCCGTGCCTGTAAAGCCTCCCAAATTAAATATATTATTAAATGTATTTGATATCCATGAAACTCTAAAATAATTTATTGGTCTTATCTTTGCTTTTATATGTTTTATTATAAAATAATCATAAGATACCATCGTAAATACAGCTAACAATCCAACTCCAAATATACTAACAAAATCACTTATGTTTAAATTGCTTAGTATATTAAAAGATTTTTGTACGTCTAATCCCTTAAACTCCTTTTTTATTGAAAAATACAAAATTATTAATACTATAATAGAAATACTTACTTTAATTACATCTTTTTTATTTTTCTTTATAAATCCACTTATTTTACCCCAAAATTTTTTATTCATATTATTTTCCTTTCCTATTTATATACCCTTTTATTATATACCCACTTGCTTATGTTTATATTTTCCCTTATTTTCTTGTCGTTTAATTATAATCTTTATAATTATATAATACCATCTTATTGTTCTATCTATTATATATCACGCACGGGTCATGCATGTTTCACAAATTTTATATAATATACTACTTTATATATCAAATAGTATATTATATAATTCTTAAAATTATCTTAAATAATTCTTAAATAAATTTCAGGGACGGTTCTTCAATTTATTGAATTTCTCCAATTTCTTTAATTTTAAATTTCTAAAATTAAAGAAATCAAAACAAAAATTAAAGAACCATCCCTCATACTTTTACCCTTATACTTTTTTTTGTTTGGGTAAAACTATAATTGTATTTTAGACTTTAACAAAATACAAAAGAAAAAATTCAAAAATGAAAAGGAGGTATATATAATGGTATCTTTTTTGATTTCTATAGCAGTACTAATTTTAGGCTTTTTCGTATATGGCAAAATCGTGGAAAAAGTTTTTGGTGTAGATGAAGATAGAAAAACTCCTGCTGTTCGTCTTGAAGATGGTGTAGACTTTGTACCTCTTCCATCATGGAAGATTTTCTTAATACAATTTCTTAATATTGCAGGATTAGGACCTATTTTTGGTGCTATTGCTGGTGCTCTTTGGGGACCTGTGGCATTTTTATGGATTGTGTTTGGATGTATCTTTGCTGGAGGGGTACACGATTATTTTTCTGGAATGCTATCGGTAAGACATGATGGTGGTAGTATCCCAGAGGTAGTTGGGAAATATTTAGGAAACGGCTTTAAAAATTTTATGAGGATTTTTTCAATAGTAGTTCTAGTTTTGGTTGGAGTAGTCTTTATAATGGGACCTGCTGGATTACTAGCTGGTTTAACTCCTAAATCTTTAAGTAAAACTTATTGGATATACATAATTTTTATATACTATTTAATTGCAACTCTAGTACCAATAGATAAATTAATTGGAAAAATATATCCTATATTCGGAATAACTTTATTGATTATGGCATTAGGTGTAAGTGGTGGTCTATTAATAAAAGGTTATACAATTCCAGAAATTACATTAGCTAATATGCATCCAAAGCAATTACCAATATGGCCATTGTTATTTATAACAATAGCCTGTGGTGCTATTTCAGGTTTTCACTCAACACAGTCACCATTAATGGCTAGATGTATTACCAATGAAAAACAAGGTAGAACAATTTTCTATGGTTCTATGATAGCAGAAGGTATTGTAGCATTAATATGGGCTGCTGCTGCAATGTCTTTCTTTGGTGGAACAGGTCAACTCTCTGAAGCTATGGCAGCTAATGGTGGTGCAGCATATGTTGTTGATGTAATATCTAAAACTTTGCTTGGACCAATAGGTGGAATTTTAGCTTTAATTGGAGTTGTTGCCTGCCCTATAACCTCAGGTGATACTGCTTTTAGAAGTGCTCGTCTTATTATTGCTGATTTTCTAAAATTCAAACAAGGTCCAATAAAAAATAGATTAGCTATAAGTATTCCTTTGTTTATTATAGGTTTTATCTTAACCAAAATAAATTTTAATGTTATTTGGAGATATTTTGCTTGGTCTAATCAAACCTTAGCAATGGTAGTATTATGGGCTTCTGCAATGTATCTAATACTTAATGATAAATTTCACTGGATAGCTACCATACCAGCTACATTTATGACTGCAGTATCTATAACATACATTTTAGTAGCTCCTGAAGGATTTAAATTACCTACGTCCTTAGCCTATCCATTAGGAATAGCTTCTGCTATCCTAGCTTTTATACTATTTTTTACACAAAGTAAAAAAGCAAAAAATTTAAAATCTATAAAATAAAACTTAAGGGACGGTTCTTCAATTTTAAATCTTTAAAAAATTGAAGAACCGTCCCTTAAACATTTTTTCAAGCATTTTTGAAGAACCGTCCCTCAACATTCTCAACCATTGCCAAGCATTTTTGAAGAACCGTCCCTCAAGTATTCTATCTATTTTACGATTTCATTTAAGAAACTCTTACCATATTTAATTGGTTTAACATTAAGTATCTCAGCAACAGTTTGACCCATGTCAGCAAATGTTGTTTTTGTTCCTAAATTTACATTTTGTTTTAATGCTTTACCATAAGCTAAGAAAGGTACATACTCTCTTGTATGGTCTGTTCCTGGATATGTTGGATCACAACCATGATCAGCAGTAATGAATAATACATCATCATCTCTCATTGCTTCTAATATTTCAGGAAGTCTAGCATCAAAAGCTTCTAATCCTCTTCCATAAGCTTCTACATTGTTACGATGTCCCCACTTCATATCGAAGTCAACAAGATTTGTGAATATAAGTCCTTTTTTATCTTGTTTCATATATTCTAAAGTTTTATCCACACCATCCATATTATCCTTAGTGTGTACAGCTTCTGTTACTCCTTGACCTGAGAATATATCTTCAATCTTTCCTACAGCCATTACATTACTATTACTATTTTTTAAATTATCTAGTACAGTATCATATGGTGGTGTAAGTGAGAAATCTCTTCTATTTGAAGTTCTTGTAAAATCTCCTGGTTTTCCAACAAAAGGTCTTGCTATAACTCTTGCAACTGCATGTTTTCCTTTTAATATATTACGAGCTTTTCTACACATTTCATATAATTTTTCAAGTGGTATAACTTCTTCATGAGCAGCAATTTGGAAAACACTATCTGCTGAAGTATATACTATAGGATAACCTGTTTTCATATGTTCTTCGCCTAATTCTTCTATAATAACTGTACCTGAAGCTGGTTTATTAGCTAAAGTTTTTGTACCTATTTGTTTTTCAAACTCATCCATTACTTCATTAGGAAATCCGTTTGGATATGTTGGGAATGGATTTTCTGAATAAATTCCACACATTTCCCAGTGTCCTGTTGTTGTATCTTTTCCATTTGACATTTCTGCAAAACGTGCATAACATCCTACTGCATCTTGTACTTTCTTTGGTCCTTTTATACTTTCAATATTTCCATATCCTAGCTTTTCCATGTTAGGAATCTTTAAACCACCTAGTGCATTCCATATGTTTCCTATTGTATTTGCTCCTACATCTCCATATTTTTCTGCATCAGGTAATTCACCCATGCCTACACTGTCTAACACAATCCAAATAACTCTATTTATCATTACAATTCCCTCCTAATACTATATAAATTTGTAAGTAACCTTTTTTAACCTCTTATTTAAATATTTCATCTTTTGTATATATATATACCTATATATTATTTATTATAAATTTTAAATTAATAAAACTGCAAATTTAAATTTAAGAATACCGACATATATTTTAAAATTTTCAAAAATCTAACCGGTTACATATTTTATAAAAAAATTTTGATTGTAAACCAAATTATTTCTTCAAAAACTTTGTCGACAATACTAATATAATATATTTACGCATATATATCAATAGAAATATTGTTCTATTTTAAGATTTTTTTATATTTTTTAATGAAACTTTTTCTAAAATCTACGTAAAATTTTTAACTTCATCTTAGCCCTACAACCCTTTATTCATGCTGGCAATACTGGTTAACTCGTCTCAAAATAATAGCATCATAGTGATAGTAATTAAAAAATTCTTGATTTATAGTATTTAAATATAGAACCGCTTCCATATTTTTAATTATGCTCTAAAAAAATAAAGCCCTCATAAGAGGACTTTTATTTTTTATCCATTTTGTTTACTTTTTACGTATGCTTCAACTTTTTTAAGTAATGGATTTGTCTTTTTAATAACATCTGCTATTGAAACATTAACTATTGGAAGACCCTTAAATCTTTCTTTATTCTTAATTGCTATATCTTTAGTTAATATAACTACATCTGCATTCTTAACATCTTCTGCAGTTATTTCATTTTCAATTCCTATAGATCCTTGAGTTTCTACTTTTACTTCATGACCAAGTGCTTTTGCCTCATTTGCTAAAGCTTCTGCTGCCATATAAGTATGTGCAACGCCTGATGGACAAGCTGTTACTCCTAATATTTTCATATTACTTCATCCCTTTCTTTTTAATTCACCTTATACAGTTCTAAAACCTTTAAGGTTCCATCCTATAATTACACAACTTTTTACAATATATAGGATTCTTATTTTGTATATTTATATTTTATTCAAAATCAAGTTCTATTTCATCATCATTATTGCCTGCATCTGCATTAACAACTTCATCTTTTACAGGTTTCTTTAAAATGTTAACCATAAGAGCTGTTACTGCAACACCTACTAGAGTAGCAATCATGTATCCAAATTTACCTGTAGCTACTGGTAGTACTATCCATCCACCCCAAGGTGCTGGGTTTCCTGCTCCTAATATCATTGCTGTAACTGAACCTGCTGCTGAACCAACTATTATTGAAGGTATAACTCTTATTGGGTCTGCTGCTGCAAATGGTATAGCTCCTTCTGTAATACCGATAAGTCCCATTAATATACCTGCTTTTCCTGCTTCTTTTTCTTCTGATGTGTACTTTTTAGGTGCTAATAAAGTAGCTACTCCCATTCCAATTGGAGGTGTACATATTGCAACACCGATAGCTGCCATTATTTTAAGAGCTATTGGGCTTGCCATTCCTGTAGCTGGATCTATTGTTCCTACCATAGCTGCTCCAAATCCATATGCAACCTTGTTGATTGGACCTCCCATATCAAATGCAATCATTGCACCTAATACAATACCTAATATTATTAAGTTACTAGTTCCTAATCCTTCTAACCAAGCTTTCATTCCTGTCATTACTGAAGCAATTGGTGCTCCTATTACCCAAACTACTAATCCACCAACTACTAATGTACCAATTAGTGGTATTACAAATATAGGCATTACTGAACGCATAATTGATGGTACTTTTATTTTCTTTAAATAATATACAACTATTCCTGCTAATATACCTGCAACTATTCCACCAAGGAATCCTGCACCAATTTGATTTGCTAAATATCCACCTATAGCTCCTGGTGCAATACCTGGTCTGTCAGCCATTGAAAATGCTATAAATCCTGCTAATATTGGAACCATTAGTCCTAATCCTGCAGCACCGATATTAAATAAATCACGTAGTGCTGAGCCTTCTGCTGGTACTGCTGCTGAACCTGATAATAATACTGATAATGCCAATAAAACTCCACCTGCAACAACAAATGGTATCATGTAAGATACACCTGTCATTAAATGTTGTCTGGTGTTTTTCATTAATTCTTTCATTGTATTTTCCTCCTTTGTTTAAAATTTACAAACCTTTACATAGATTTGATATTTAGATTTTCAAAGCATATGAAATTATATCTTTGAAAATCTTAGGAAATTAAATATATTATAAATATGTCAAAATATTATGAACTTTTTGGTAATTAACTATCAATATTTCTATACTAAAGCTCTAATAACTCTAATACCTTGTCTACATCATTTGCTTTTTCTAAATCATTTCTAAATTCTTCTCTCATTATTTTTCTTGAAAGCTGTGCAAGAATTTTTAAATGTGTATCTCCTGCTTCTTTTTCTGGTACAGCAATTAAAAACACATATCTAACATTTTCTTCTTCACTCCAAGCTATTTCGCTTTTTAATCTTGCAAAAGCAACACCTGCTGTTTTTACACTATCACACTTTCCATGAGGAATAGCTACATCAAATCCAATAGATGTTGGATATGTTGCTTCCCTTTCTTTAACTTGTTTAATATAGCCATCTAAATCAATAAGTCTATCTGTATCTTCTATAATTTTTGATAATTTTCTAATAACATCCTCTTTATCTTTTGCTTCCATATCTAGTACAATCATATCTTTTGTTATCATCTTAGTCATTCCCAATACCTCCATTAATAAATATATTTATAATTTGTTTCTTATCATCAGTTTGCATTATTTCATTTATTGCAGTTTCACTATTTAATACTGAATAAAATTTCTTGAAAAAACCTTTAGTTGTATTGATATCTTGAAATTTTAAACACAGCATTATTATTAAATTCAATTTCTGTTTGCTCCACTCTACTGGATTTTTGAGTTTGATAATACATATTTTAGATTCATTTACATAGTCTTGTGTAGAATGTGGAATTGCTATCCCCTTACCTATAACAGTAGAAGCTTTCTTTTCTCTTTGAAGTACATTTTCACAAAAGCCTTTTTTTGCATATCCCACTTCTTCCATGAATTTTCCATAGTATTTTATTATTTCAACAAAATCACTTTTTTCTTCTTCTATAAAACATAACTCTTCTTCTATAACACTATCTGTAATCTGTTTTTCAGTATTTTCACGCAAAAGATTATTTTTGGAATTTTCTATCAATATTTGTTTTATTTTATTTTTGATAATGAAAATATCTCTATCATCTACTAAGTTACTTATATATACCACTTTAGAATTATCTCTCATTGTTGGTATTGTTGTTATAATCAAATCTGCTTCTTCTTTTAATTTATCTCCCAAAGAATTCAATGATACTACTGCAATAATATCAATTTCATCTAATTTTTTTTCAAGTCTTGAAGCTACTAATTGTGAAGTTCCAATACCACTTGAACATACTATAACCGTTTTTACTTTTTCACTTATTCTATTAACTGCTACAGCTATATGAAGTGCTATATATCCAACCTCATCTTCATTAATCAAAATTCCTAATTTCTTTTCAAATATACTGCTGCATGCCCAAGCTGCTCCAAATATATTAGTATATTCTTTTTTTATTCTTTCCAACATTGGATTTCTCAACTTCAATCCATGTTTAAGTCTAACCACTGTAGGTCTCAAATGAAGAATTAATCCTGTTAAGAGTTGTTTATCGTTTGATAAGTTTACATTTAATATTTCGCCAGCAAGATTAATTATTTCCTTGGCAAGTTCAACCAGCTCTTTGTTTTGAGTGCTTAAAAGTAAATTATCTATATTTGAAACACTTGAATTCTCTTGTACTTTTGCTCCTAACATATGAAGTGAAATATATCCTATTTCTGCTTCTGGAAATTTTATTTTAAATTCTTCACTTAATCTATCAATTACCCATTTAGCAACTTCAAATTCATATTTGCTTTTTAGATTATTAAACATTTTATCTTCCATTTTAATTTCTTTTTCATTTTTTACTCTTTCAATAGTTATTGCAATGTGAGTAATCAAATTTATAAATGCTAAATCAGTAAAGTAATATCCTAATTTTTTTTCTGCCTCTTGCACAACTAATTGAATTTTGTATATGTCTATTCTTGGAAATAAGTCTTTAATCTTTTTATAATTTATGAAGTCTATACGATAATCTAATTTTTCTGCTTCTTTTTCTAAATGGATATTGTCATTTCTTTCTATTTCATGGAATAAATCCATCATTGCTCTTCTATAAATTTGTTCATTTCCTTCAATCCAAAGCCCTTGATTAGGCTTACGCTTTAAACTTAATCCACGATTTTCTAGCCACTCTTGTACATATACTAAATCATTTACTATTGTTCCTTTGCTGCAATATAAATCTTCAGCTAAAAGTTGTATTGTATAAGTATATTTATTTTTAAATAATGTTTTTAATATATACTTACGTCTATATTCTGATGAATACATTTCTGTATTTTTTTCTTTATCAGTTATTTCTCTTTTTAATTTAGCTTTTTCTTCTTCATTAACTTCTAACTTTATTCCAACGTTAGGTTTTTTTATAAGTTTTATTCCTTTTTCATTTAAAATTGATTCTATTTCGTTTAAATAATTTCTTATTGTTCGTCCAGACTTTGAAAAAAGTTTTGCAAATTCAGATACAGTAACCGGTTCTTCTTTTTCTAACAAAATATCTAATATTTTCTTTTTAACTAATTCTTTAGAGCTAATATTTATCACCCCAATATTGGTTTGTATTTGTTTATATTAGTATTTGTTTTCTATGACTTTATAATACCATCTACATAACGAAAGTTCTATATGTCAATGTTCAGTATTGTTTCCACATTAATGTGGAAATTTTGCTACAATACTGAAAAATAATAAAAGTGCATGTTGCCAATAAATAAAAAGTGAACCATTCCTGTTCTTATACACCTTTTTATTTACTGGTTTTCATGCACTTATAAAAGTTGAGTTATACTACTTCAATATAAACTCCATCTTTACTGGATTATGATCTGTATATTTGAATTCCAATTGATATCCTTTTACACTTTTTACTTCCACATTACCTGAAACTAAAAATCCATCAATTACTGACACATAATTTTTACCCTCTTCATATGGTCTATCTACAGTTCTATTAGTTGGTATTGATGTATCTGCTGCCCATTTAAAACCTTGTGGTAGAAAATCATCTGGAATCTTCTTTAACCATTCTGGCCATTGTTCTTCAGATTTAAATATAGTTGGGTCTGTTCCCGGCATAAGATGGTTCCAATCTCCTGCTACAAGAACATAATTACCCTTCTCATATTCCTTTTTTATATGCTCTTTCAAAAATCCCAATTGTTGTTTTCTTATCATTCCACCTTTATCATACGCTGATAAATGTGAATTAATAAGTACAAATTCTTTACCATTTTCCACTTTCATTCTACTTTCTATAAAACATCTATCCAACATTGCCATTTGTCTTGGCCATTTTTCTTCTCCTGGATATTTATATCTATTTGCATTTTCTATATTATATTTTGAAAAAGTTACAAGTCCTGAACGTACTTTACCATGCGGCTTAAGTATTGGTACTGGTACCCAAGGCACCTTATAATTTAATGTAAAAACTGATCCATAATCTTTAAAGTTATCTTTTAAATATCCATATTCATTCACATGATAACTTCTTGTTGAATCCTTATCCACTTCTTGAAGTACCATAAAAGATGTTTTTTCTGAATTTAAGAATTTATAAATTCCTTTTAAGTTCTCTAAAGTTTTTTCCTTACTTTTTGATCTTGATCCTTTTCCTCCATCCATAAAAAAATCTTGTCCCTTGTCTAAACCACAATATCCAAGATTATATGTCATAATTGACAATACTTTATTTTTACTTAATGTTTCTTCTTTATTATACTTAATTTCTAATTTCACTACATTATCTGGTTTATAATCTGTAACTGTCATATATATTAAATATGATGCTACTATTGCTGCAACTATCAAAGCTGCACAACCCAAAATTTTTAAAGCTTTTTTCACTAATTTCTACCCCCTTCTTATAAATAGTTATTTTGCCCTAAGTCAAAATTTCGTTGATTATTCACTCAACTTTCACAGGAAAAAAATAGCCGCTACGGGAAATGATATCTTGCTCAGAAACCTTTCACTTCAGTAACAAGTTCTAAGCTTTACTCATATTGAAAAAAGATTTTTTAATTAATATTCCGTAGGAATCAGTAATTAAAAAATAACTTTTTTCAAATTCGTAAAGCTAAGAACTTGTAAACTTTGTTCAAATGTTTCTTACGCAATATATCATTTCCCTTCGCTAGATAGTATTTTTTACTGGGAAAGTTAAATTATTAACTATTAATTATCTTTAAAGTAAAAGATTTCTAAACAATATATTATAAGCTCCCAGTTTAGCATGAGCAACCGGGAGCAAAATTCACTTACACTATTATAAATCGCTACTATAAATAACAGATTTCTAAATCTAAATTACTTTAACTTAAACTTCTTTATTATTAATTCTAAATCATCTACTATATCATTTAGTTCTTGAGCTGTATTTGTTAAAACTTCCGTATTTGCAGTTTGTTCCTCTACTGATGCAGATACTTCTTCTGTAGAAGCTGCTGACTGTTGTGATATAGCAGATATTTCTTGGATAGAAGTTAATACCTCTGATTTATCTTTATCAACTTGTTCAAAATTAGATGCTGCTATTTCTATTTTACTTATTATATTGATAATTTCCATGTATATGTCTTCAAAAGCAATTCTCGATTCTTCTACTGCCTCATTTGCATCTTGTAATGCGCCACTTGAAGCATCTACATTATTTTTTGTATTATTTATTTCTTTTTCTATTTCATTAACTATAGACTCTATTTCTTTTGTAGATTTAGAAGTTTGATCAGCAAGATCTCTAACTTCATCTGCTACAAC
This sequence comes from Haloimpatiens myeolchijeotgali, assembly GCF_042688525.2. GTDB lineage: Bacteria > Bacillota > Clostridia > Clostridiales > Clostridiaceae > Haloimpatiens. Next base: position 709,644 of record NZ_JBHWAB010000001.1, on the reverse strand, counting down.
ATTAAATCCTCTTCCTGCTTCACCAGCTCTTGCAGCTTCAATAGCTGCATTTAATGCTAATAAATTTGTTTGCTCCGCTATAGACCTTATTGTTTGTACTATTATACTTACTGACTTAGATTTATTTGATAATGTCTCTACATTATTTACAGTTTTAGCACCTAAATCATTTGTTACATCCATTTTATCAATAAGTTTTTTTACAGAATAAACACCTTTTTTATTTATAGAACTAACATTCTCTGAATAATTTTTTACTTCTTCTATTACTTTAACACTTTCTTTTATATTATCTGAAAAGCTTAATAATTTTTCTACACCATTTTGACAATTTTCAGCTTGTCCTTGTGAGCCTTGTGCTAATTCATCCACAGTTTTTGATATTGCAGTTATAGAATCTGTCAACTGCTGTGAAGAACTTGTAATATCTTGTGAATATTCTAAAGTTTTTTGTGAATTTCCCTTTAAATTAAGTACTAATTCCTTTAAAACTTTTTTTAAATTTACAACTGCATGAGCTATTGTTCCTACTTCATCTTGACGTAATAAACATTTTGCCAAATCTTTATCATCATTTAAATCCAATTTAGCCATTTTATCCACAGCTTTTGTAACTTTAATTATTGGATCTGATATCTTTTTACCAACAATCCATGCTCCTACACATGATAATATAATTATAATGATAGCTATTCCTATTATTACTCTCTGAAGTCTGTTCATATCTTTAAATATGTCTGATTCCTTAACTATAATACCTAATATCTTATGATTTTGCAATCTTATATAACTTAATATATTTCTCTCTCCATTAACTTTTACTGGTACTATACCATATTTATTGTTTTTAACTTTTTGTTCAACATCCCTAAAAATTCCATTGTTTACCTCATTAAAATTATCCTTTATCGTATAATTTTTATGTACTAAATAATTTGATTTTTCGTTTAAAAGGAAAGCATAGCCTTCATCATAAACTTTAATATTAGTTATGTTTTCTTTAAACTTATCAAATTTCATATCTGCACACGCAACACCGTATAAAATATTTCCTTTATATATCGGTATTGAATATGATATTAATTTATTTTTAGATATTGGGTCCTCATATGGATCTCCCCAAACCCCTTCTTTATTTTTAGTAACTCTATTATACCACTCTGCCTGTGATCCAGTTTTAAAAGCCTGCTTATCAATCATAGGCTGAAGCACAAAATTCCTATTATTATTTTGATCCTTGTACCATATTTGATATAAGTCCTTCGTTAAAAATAATGATATTCCATTAATTCCTTCTGCATCTTCCCCCATTTTTTTAATAAATGGTTTAACATTTTCTATATACTGCTTTATATAATCTTTGTCTTTAGAAGCTTTATTTATATCCAATGTATTAGATATATAGCATGTTACCGCTTTCACAGTTTTCTCACAATTATAACTCATAGTATTAAGATTATTTGAGTTATTTCTAGTTATCTCTGTTAATCGCTCCTGTGCTTCTTGTTTAATAACCTGTTTGCTTCTTGAAAAACTTATACAGCCTATTAATAAAGTAATGATTATAGAAGTTAATGCAATAGATAAAACTATTTTGGTACTAATTCTTTTCATTTGTCATCCCCCTCTTAAATCTTTATCTAAATAAACATATCTTTAAATTTTGTATACGTTTATACATGTATAGATTATTATATCATTTTTATCAAAATTTTCATATAAGGCACGATTCTTAAATATTCTTTGAAAACATTAATGTAAAGGATAAAAAACACTGCTAATGTAAAAGTTCTTATATATCTCACGCTTTAAGAAGCTTTACAGTTATTTATTTATACTATATTTTTATTATTAGTATTTAAAAAACATAGGATATTTTGAAAAGAGGTGACAAGGTGAAGCTACTGAAACAATTATGTATAATATTGATAATAAATTTTTTAGGAGAGTTAATACATATTAGTTTAAATACATCCATTCCTGGTAATGTTATTGGTATGATTTTACTTTTATTATTACTTTGTACTAATGCAATTCGTTTATCTATGATAGAGCACGTAAGTGATTTCTTACTTAAAAACTTAGCCTTTTTTTTCTTACCTGCAGGAGTCGGTTTAATTTCTTGTTTAGGAATTCTCAATGGAAACTGGTTAGCTTTTTTATGTATCTGTTTAATTTCAACAATAATAATAATATTAGTTACAGGATTAACTATTCAATTATTAAAAAAACTTAATTTCTAAAATATAAAAAGGAGTACTATTATGACTGAACTTATAAATAACCCTATTTTTGGAATAATGATTTCTTTAATGGCGTTTGAAATTGGCTCCATAGTATATAAGAAGACTAATTGTGCAATCTTCAATCCACTTCTTATAGCTATAACATTAATTATAATATTTTTATTACTTTTTAACATTAATTTTGATTCTTATTACAAAGGTGGAAGCATAATCAATTTCTTCTTAGCACCTTCAACTATAGTTTTAGCAGTACCTTTATATAAAAAAATCAAATTACTTAAAGCTAATGCTATTCCTATAATTTGTGGAATATTAGTTGGAAGTTCATGTGGTATTATAACTATTTTTTATCTTTGTAAATTATTTAAATTAGATAGCGCATTAAGTATTTCGCTACTTCCAAAATCAATAACTACACCAATTGGAATTGAAATTTCAAAACAATTAGGAGGAATTCCTCCTGTTACAGTAGCGGCAATTATAATAACAGGAATTATGGGAGCCGTTATAGGACCTTTTGTATGTAAACTATTTAGAATTAAAGATAAAGTAGCTGTAGGAATTTCTATAGGAACTGCTTCTCATGCTGTTGGAACTACCAAAGCAATGGAACTTGGTGAAACTGAAGGAGCTATGAGTGGTTTAGCTATAGGTATCGCTGGCCTTATGACTGTATTTTTAGCACCATTACTTTTAAAAATCTTATCATAATGCAATCAAAACAGTTAAGGGACGGTTCTTCAATTTTGATATTCTTATCAAAATTGAAGAACCGTCCCTTAACTTTCTCTTAAGTTCTTGCCTTAAATTAAAGACCTGTCCCTTAACTTTTGCTTCACTTCTACTAAAGATTGAAGACCTGTCCCTGACTCTTAGTCTGGTATTAGGATAAATCTTAGGATGAATAAAAATGCCATTATGTACATAATAGGATGTACTTCTTTTCTTCTTCCTGTTGCTATTTTCATTATTGGATAGAATATAAGTCCTGCTGCTATTCCATTAGCTATACTGTAGCTGAATGGCATAAATGCAATTGTAAAGAATGCAGGAACTGCTTCTGTAAAATCATCAAAATCTATTTTTACAACAGCACTCATCATAAGAACTCCAACAATAACAAGTGCTGGTGAAGTTGCCTCTGCTGGAACTATTCCTACAAGTCCACTAAAAAACATAGAAACTAAAAATAGTATTCCTACTACCATTGTAGTTAAACCAGTTCTTCCACCTTCCGCAATACCTGCTGTAGATTCTACAACAGTAGCTAAAGTAGTTGTTCCTAGACCTGAAGCTATTGAAGTTCCAATAGCATCTGAAAATAATGCTTTTTTCATATTTCTAATTTTACCATCACTTTGTATCATATCTGACTTTTGAGCTGTTCCAACTAATGTTCCGATTGTATCAAATAAATCTACTAAACTAAGCGTTATAATAACCATTAATATACTTGTAATAGCGCCTAATACACCACTTCCACCATGTGATAATAATCCTTTAAAATCATACGCAAGAAACGTTTTTCCTATTGTAGGCATTGAAAATAAATTTATATTCGAAATTTTAGTAATTCCCATTGGTATACCTATTGCAGTAGTAGCTAAAATCCCAATTAACATTGATCCTTTTACTTTTCGAGCCATAAGTATAGATATTATTATTATTCCAATTAAAGTTAATATAGTATGTGGATCTCTAAAATCTCCAAAGCTCACTAATGTACCTGGATTAGCAACTACAATATGTCCACTTTTAAGACCTATAAGTGCAACGAATAGCCCTATTCCTCCTGTTATTGCTAATTTAAGATTTTCTGGTAAAGATTCAACTATTTTTTCTCTTATAGATGTTAATGTTATTAATATAAATAATAAACCTGAAATAAGTACTGCAGCTAACCCCTGCTGCCAAGTATATCCCATTCTTATACATACACTATATGCAAAGAAAGCTGTAAGTCCTATTCCTGGTGCTAATGCAAAAGGTAAATTAGCATATAAAGCCATTATAAATGTACCTAACGCTGATGCTAAACATGTGCCTGCAAATGCTGAAGCAACTACTGGATCATTTGCAATTGTTAATATTCCTGCTGCATCCCCTTTTACTCCTGCTGCATTCATACCACCAAATTTTAAAATATTAGGAATTACTAAAAGTACATATGCTACTGTTATAAACGTAGTAATACCTGCTAAAATTTCTGTTTTTACATTTGTATTATTTTGTGATAATTTAAATACTTTTTCTAATAAAGTATTTTTTCTTTTGTTTACTTTCTGCATGAAGCTTGTCCTCCTTATAATATAAAAAAATCCTAGTATCTGGTTAACTCAAAGCAAACCTGATACTAGAATTTATATCCTTATTTCATACAGATTCACTCATAGTGAGAAAATTATTGGTTTTCTCGTAGAAACTCCCGATCCATATCATCGGTATTATATGAGCTCCAAATACTATTGAATTTTACTTTAGTATTTATGATAAAACCTTTCTCTAAAGCTGTCAAGGTTTCTGTGAATTTATACAATATTTGTTATGTTAAAAATTTATTGAATAATACAAACCTTTAACATCAAGCTATCATTTCCCTCATCGACTATTTTTCACTTGCAAAGGTTTAATTACTATTTTTTAGCATTAAATCTATCATTTACTATATTCCAATTTACAATATTCCACCAAGCTTCTATAAACTCTGCTCTTCTGTTTTGATATTTTAAATAATATGCATGTTCCCATAAATCAAGTACAAGTAATGGTACAACACCCCATTGAGTTAAATTTTGATGCTTTTCTATTTGCAATACAACAAGCTCGTTAAATGTAGGATTCCAACAAAGTGCTGTCCATCCTGAACCTTCTACTGCTATTGCTGCAGCTGTAAATTGACTTTTAAATGCTTCATAATTTCCAAAATCCTTATTAATTTGATCCATAATGGGACCTGTAGGATTTCCTCCAGCATTAGGACCTATATTTTCCCAGAAAAGTGTATGTAAAATGTGTCCTGACCCGTGAAAAGCTATTTCTCTTTCTAAGTGTTTAATTAATGTAAAATCATTGTTTTTTCTAGCTTCTTCTAACTTTGTTTCAGCATTATTTAAACCATCTACATAAGACTTATGGTGTTTATCATGATGAATTCTCAAAGTTTGTTCATCATAATAAGGTTCTAATGCATTATATTCATATGGGAGATTGGGTAAAGTGTGTGGCATGCTATCACCTGCTTTCTTATTTTTTTATCTAAAATTTGCGTAATACTCCAATCCTCTAAAGGACAGCTTAGATTGTCAATCTTCCATCATGAAACCACCACTAATAATTGGTAGTTCACTCAATTGTTAATATCCTCTTATATATTGTTTTAATCCTAAATGTATTTTATTCATGGTACAATTTTACATAAACTTATTATGCTCTAAATTCATTTATCTTTAACTTAATTATTCAACTTTCGCAGTAAAAAAATACTGTCTAGCGAAGGGAAATGATATATTGCGTAAGAAACATTTGAACAAAGTTTACAAGTTCTTAGCAAGATATCATTTCCCGTAGCGGCTGTTTTTCACATGCGAAAGTTGAGTTAATTAATTTTTATATTTTATGATATTAATGTCTTATAACTATCTATTTTGTCTATGGAAGAAAAATCTTTTTGTTTCTCTATAAAAATATTATGCCATATCATAAATGTAAGTACTGTCCATATTCTTCTACTGTAATCAACATTTCCTTTTCTATGATTTTCAATCATTTTTAAAACAACGTCTTTATTTAAATATCTATCAGTTTCACTTTCTTTAACTATATTAACTGCCCAATTATATAACTCATTCTTTAACCAAATTCTTATTGGTACAGGATATCCTAATTTTTTTCTATTAGCAGCCTCTAATGGGATCTCACTTTTAAAAGCTTCTCTTAATAAATATTTAGTTGTAGATTTATTAATTTTCTCTTCTTCAGTAAGGTTAGAAGCTACTCTCAATACTTCCTTATCTAAAAAAGGTACCCTTAATTCTAATGAATGTGCCATAGTCATTCTATCGGCTTTTGCAAGTATATCACCTCTAAGCCAAGTATTAATATCAATATACTGCATTTTAGTTATATCATCTAAATATTTAACATTATCATAAAATGGTTTCGTAACTGATGTTGGTAAATATTCTTTATTGTAATTTTTTATTAAAGCTTCCTTTTGAATTTCATTAAATATCTTAGCATTTCCAAAATATCTTTCTTCTAAAGATGTACATCCTCTTTCTATAAAACTTTTCCCTTTAATACCTTCTGGTATAGCCCCTGCTGCACATTTTAATATTCTTTTTAATCCCTTAGGAATATATGAAAATGGTTTTATAGAATAAGGTTCATGATATATATTATATCCTCCAAATAGTTCATCTGATCCTTCACCAGATAATACTACTTTTGCATACTTACTAGTTTCTTTAGAAATAAAATATAATGGTACTAACGCAGGATCTGCCACAGGTTCATCCATATGCCATATAATGTTAGGTAACTCATCCATAAACTCCTGAGGTGTTATCATTTTACTAATGTTTTCTATTCCCAATTTATCAGCCGTTTGCTTTGCCAATTCAACTTCACTATATCCATTAACATCAAATCCAACAGTAAAAGACTTTATATTAGGATTAATTTTTTTTGCCAAAGCCGCTACTATTGTGGAATCAATTCCTCCTGATAAAAAAGTAGCAACTGGTACATCACTTCTCATATGCATAGAAACAGAACGTTCTAATACTTCTCTTATTTTTTTTACTTTTTCATTTTTACATTCTGCTATAGGACTAATTTTTACAGAATGATATCTTTTTATTTTTAATTTTTTACCTACTTCTTTTATTATCATTGTTCCTGGTTCTAAAATAGAAAAGTCTTTTAATATTGTTTTTGGCTCTGGTACAAATTGAAATGTAAAATAATTATGTAAAGACTGCACATCAATTGATTTGGTACAAACATCATCATTTTGTAAAAAACTTTTTAATTCAGAAGCACAATATAATCCATTATCATTTTCTATATAATAAAATGGTTTTATTCCAAATATATCTCTTGCTCCAATTAATTTTTGTTCTTTTTTGTCCCATATCATAAAAGCAAACATTCCTCTAAGCTGAGATACAAATTTCTCTCCATAATACTTGTACAAAGTTAATATAACTTCTGCTTCTGACTCCGTATCAAAACTGTATCCCTTAAGTTTTAATCTTTTGCGTAATTCAATATAATTATATATTTCTCCGTTAAAGACTATTACATAATTCCCATTTTCATAAGAAAAAGGCTGCTTACCCTTTTCTAAATCTATTATACTTAACCTTCTAAATGAAAAAATCAGATTATCGTCAATATACACTCCTTCATCATCAGGACCTCTATGTTTTATTGATTTATTCATTAAATATATACTTTTTTTATCTTTTTCTTTCAATTTTTCATTACTAAAAAATGTTACAAATCCACACAATATAATATACCCCCATATATAATAAATTTTATCAATATTATCTTTCATTAATTTTCTTAATTTAATTATAAAATCTACTTTTTACAAGGTATCATGTATTTGTATCGAAGTTGTAACATATTCATTACAGTTTTAATAAATATCTCAACTTTCGCAGTAAAAAAACACTGCTTAGCGAAGGGAAATGATATCTTGCGTAAGAAACATTTGAACAAAGTTTACAAGTTCTTAGCTTTACGAATTTGAAAAAAGTTATTTTTTAATTACTGATTCCTACGGAATATTAATTAAAAAATCTTTTTTCAATATGAGTAAAGCTTAGAACTTGTTACTGAAGTGAAAGGTTTCTAAGCAAGATATCATTTGCCGCAGCGGTTGTTTTTTACCTGCGAAAGTTGAGTAAATATATAATTATTGTTCTATTTAAACATAAAAACATATATCTTATTTACTCCTCTAGAAAATTTTTCAACTAATAACTTATTACCATCTTTACTCCATTTAAAATTGCTTGAAATGTTATAATCATTATCTAATATGACTCCATTTTCTAAACCATCTTTATCTATATTAAAAACTTTTAATTTTTCCATACCATTTTTTCCATCAGTTTTAAATGCTATTTTACTTCTACTATAGTCCACTTCAAAATCTGAAATAATTTCTTTACTTATACATTTAATGTTTTTATTTTTTATGTCATATATATATAATCCTTCAACATCATTAACATCTCCTAAAAATATAATTTTTTGTTCATTTAAAAATTCATATTTGTAAATTTCCCCTTTAAATATTTCATTTAAATATTGATTTTTATCCAAACTTAATGAATATATGTGTGTTACCCATTTTAAATTTTCTGTATACCCCACAGAAAAGTATAATTTTCTTCCATCTTTCGAAACTTTAAAATCTGCATCACTTAAATCAAGATATTTAATAATTTGATCTTTATATATATCTAATATATTTTTTTTACTATTATCACTTAATTGATATAAAAGCATATAATTATCTTTAATACCAACAAACCCACTGCTATCAGGCATCCAAGCTATAAAATTACAATTTTCTTCTAATTTTTTATGTTGTTTTGAACTTATGTTGTATATATAAATCTCTTTTTTTCCTTTATTATATTTCCCATATATTATATTTTTATTATCAGGAGACGTTTTAAATCTGTACCTATTTTTTATTATTTCTTGAATTTTTCCGTCTACTTCTTTTTTACCTGTATTCAAATCTAATGTTTTTATATTCCAATACCCATTATCATATTTATCTTTCAGCTCTGACATTTTATAACTTTCAATTAATATCTTTTCATTAGTAAACCAACTTAAATTAAGTATGGAATCATCTACAGTAAAATTTTTAACTTCTTTAATCACTAATTCTTCCCTTTTATCATCTGACAAAAATTCTTCATTAAATAACTTTTTATTTAAATTAATTACCTTTGTTTTATTGAAATTTTTATTAAAGCTTGGAATAATTTTAACTAAAGCAATTGATAAGATAATTACTAAAAAGATGTATACTATTTTTCTTACTAATACATTATTTTTCTTCATTCAATATCATCCTTTTGTTTATATTAATAAATTTATTTTAATCTTCCATATTGGAATTATTAGGTACTATTATTAACTATACAATTTACTTGTTTCTTAATATCTATTAATTGTATCCAAATTTTAAACTATAAACTTGTATTTTGGAATACTTTAATATTAACAGTTGTTCCTTTTCCTAATTCACTTTTTATATCTATAGTACCTTCATGTTTCTCAACAATTGCTTTAGTAATCGCTAATCCAAGTCCACTGCTTCCTTTTTCTCTAGATTTTTTCTTTGATACTCTATAAAATGGTTGAAATATATTTTCTAAATGTTCCTTTGGTATTCCTTGACCTTCATCTTTTATTTTTAAATTAATAACTTCATTTTTTTTATGCATTTCAACACTTATAGTAGAGTTAACATTTCCATATTTAATAGAATTATCAAGTATGTTTACTAACATTTCTTTAAGTTTATCATTATCTCCATTCAGTATTACGTTATCCTCTACTAAACATTTTATTAGTATATTATATTTTTTAGCTTTTATATTCATTTCTTCACAAGTATTTTTGATTAATTTTGTAAAATCTATATTAGAAAAATAATATGTAAAATCTTGTGATGTAGCTTTTGATAGTTCTAGCAATTCCACTACCATTCTATTTAATCTTTCACTTTCAGATATTATACATGAAACACCTTTTTCAAAAAATTCTTTATCTGTAAAACCATTTTCTTTTAATATCTCACCATATCCTAATATTGTAGTTATCGGTGTTTTAAGCTCATGGGTTACATTATCAAAAAATATTTTTTTCTGTTCGGTAATTTCTTTTAGTGCATCTCTGTCTCTTTTTATTATATTTATTTGAGATTTTATTTTTTCAACCATATGTTTGAAATTGTCTCCTAATTGTCCAACCTCATCTTTAGATTTTATATTTATGTCTACATCTAAATTACCTTTTGAAATTTGTACAGATTTGTTTGTAAGTTCTATGATTGGCTTAGTTATTTGCTTAGATATGATAAAAGATATAACAAATATTAATAAAAACATACTAATAGAAAATATTTTTACTATATATATAATATTTTCATTTGAATTGTATACCTGTGTATAGTCTTTACTATACCTTACAATTCCAATATTATCATTTTTACTTCCTTTCACAGTATATGATAAATTTACTATAACTTTATTATCCATATAGTTTATTGCATATGCAATATCTCCCTTGATGGCTCTCTTTAAATCACTATTGTCCACTTTCATGTATTCATTTGCAAAGTCAGATATAATTTTACCGTTTTTATCATAAATAACTACATTACTTCCTACTTTATAGCTTAACTCTTGAGAAATGTTATTTCCTTCTACTTTAAACGCTGTTTTATTAGCCTCCATATTGTTTATTAAAAAATATTGCTTTAAATAAACATCTAAATCTTTCTTAGTTTGAATCATTTCATTATTTAACACCTTTTCATTATTTTTATCTACAGTACTTTGTAATACAAATATTAAAGATGCTAAAACAAGGAAAATTACAATTGAAAATGAAAAAAGTATTTTATATTGAATCGAAGACTTCATACCTTTCCTCCAAAATTTAATCTATTAATTTATACCCAATTCCAAATACTGTTTCTATAACTGAAGATTTTTTATCTTCATCTAGTTTTTTTCTAATTCTCTGAACATGTATATCTACAGTTCTAGTATCCCCTGCATATTCAAATCCCCATACCTTATCTAATAATTCACTTCTTGAAAAAATTCTTTTTTTATTCTCTGCCAAAAAAGTAAGCAATTCAAATTCCTTATTAGTAAAATCAATCTCAACATCATCTTTTAAAACTTTTCTTTCTTCTTTATAAATTTCAATACCTTTTTTTAATTTTATAACATTAGCTTTACCCTCTATATTATGTTCTTCTGTTAATTCAATTCTTCTAAAAATAGCCTTTATCCTAGCTATTGCTTCTCTTATATTAAAAGGTTTTGTTATATAATCATCAGCTCCCAGCTCTATGCCTAATATTTTATCCATAGTATCTGATTTAGCTGTAATCATTACTATTGGTATGGAATAATTCTTAGATATTTCTCTGCACACGTCAAAACCACTTATATCTGGAAGCATTAAATCTAACAAAATCATATCTGGTATAAATTTTTTAACCTTATTTATACCGACTTTACCCTCATTAGCAATTTCAGTTCTAAATCCTTCTTTTTTTAGTGAATATGATAATAAATCTGCTATTGGTTCTTCATCTTCTATTATAAGAATTTTTTTATTATACATAATTAAACGGATTTGTAATATAAAATCTTATCTTAATATTTTTACTAATACAAATCCATAGCTCACCTACCTTTCTTTTTATATTGTATGTAAACTTATATAAAATAAATTTATCATATTTTTCTTTTTATTTATATAGATTTTACAAATTAGATACAAGTAAATGAATTATAGAAATAAATAATTTATATAATTTAAACATAAATTTTCTGCAATAATTTAATTTTATTTTAAATATACTTATATGAATAACTATAGAAAAAATAAAAAATATAAAGGAGAATACTGAATGAAAAATTACAAAATACATCCTATTAAGTTTTTAAGATCAATCCTAATCTTGATTTTTATCATAATATTTTTTTTAATAGCACTACATAATAAAATTTTAATTAAAAGTGCTAAATCTAAAGAACTTAAAAATATTGCAAACTCTAAAACTACTAATACTTTTTCCAATACAACTAAGAATATAAATTCATTTGAATATATAAGTTCCTTGATAAAATCTTCTCCTGTTATTTGTACTACAGTAGCATCATCAACTATATATTCTAACCATTCTTTATATAATTCTGAGGAAATTGACCAGGTAAAATCTGATTCAAAATTAGAAATACTAGAAGATTATTATACAAAATGGTATAAAGTTAAAAAGTTATCTAATGGAAAAATAGGTTGGATTAAAGATTCATTTATTAGTATACCGCCTGATCCTAATACAAATAAAAACAGATTAAGCAAAAATCAATTAGAAACTTACGTTAATAATAAAAATTTTGATAGTACTACAGATCAATTTATTTGGGTTGACTTAGATAGACAATTAACATATATATTTTCTGGACATAAAAATAACTGGTCTTTAACAAAAACTATATCTATTGCCTCTGGTTTAAACGAATCTCCAACAACACGAGGAGTCTTTAAAATTAAAAAAAGAGGAACTTGGTTTTATTCAGAAGAATTTCAAGCAGGTGCAAAATATTGGGTAGAATTTAATGATTCTTATTTATTTCACTCTGTAAGTATGGATAAATATCAAAACATTAAAGATCCTGTTGTAGGTGAAAGACGATCCTCTGGTTGTGTTAGAATGCCCCTTGAAGATATTAAGTGGTTCTATGACACAATTAAAACAGGCACCACTGTATATGTTAATTAATTTTTTCTTATACTATCCTGTATGGTAAAATGAGATTAACATAGTAACTCAAACAAAAATATATAAAGGAAGGTAGGCACATATAAAATTGAACAGATATTCAATTATAGTACATGGTAGAGTTCAAGGAGTAGGTTATAGATTTTCTACATACCGAACAGCAACATTTTTGAACCTAACTGGTTGGGTTCAAAATTTAGATGATGGTACTGTTAAAATAGAAGTTCAAGGTAGTAATGAATCTATTAAAAAATTCATTCAAAGATTAAAACATAATAATAAATTTGCCAAAGTTGAATACATCAACGTAAAAGAAATCAATAAAACCGATAATAAAAAATCTTTCAAAATCATAGGTTATTGATTTTTGGTTTACAATGTTGAGGGACGGTTCTTCAATTTTAACAAAGATGTTAAAATTGAAGAACCGTCCCTCGCCTTTATTTAAACTTTAATTCTATTTTGTCCCAGTAATATGTGTTTTCTAATCCTAATCTCCATATTCCTATACCACATAAATCATACTTATTTACAAGATCTAGTTTATATCCAAGGCTTGTATCATTTTCAAACCACACAGTGTGCTTAATACCTGAACTATCTGTATAGTAATAATATGGAGTTTTAGAAGCATAATCCCACTTAACAGAAGCCCCATATTTTGAAGCTGTGCTATATGCTTGTCCAATACTATGGGCTTTTGTACCACTTGATGCCCAGTCGTATCCATAGGCAGCTACTCCTACCAATATCTTTTCTTTCGGAATAACAGTTAAAGCATATTTAATTACATTCTCTACCCATCCAATAGATGCAATAGGTCCTGGTTCTCCTCCAAACCAATGTTCATCATATGTCATAATAAGAATTTGATGTGTGTATTTTTGTATTTCTGCATAATCAAAAGCTCCACTCCAACCATCGCTAGGGTTATCTCTTGTTTTAGCAGGGATTGCTGCTGTCACTTTAAATCCTTGAGGATTTAGGGTATTATACAGTTCTTTCATAAAAGTTGTATAATAACTTCTATCGTAATAATATACTCCTTCTAAATCTATATTTACGCCTTTATAATTATTGTCTTTCATAACTTTTAATATATTATTTATTAAATTTTGTCTATTAGTAGAACTTCTTAATATACTTGAGGCTACTTTACCACTAAATTCATTACTTATCATTACTAGTGTTTCAATGCCATTATCATTTGAATAAGTCATCTGGTTAGTTGGAGCACCACCACTTAAATTTCCTGAACTATCAACAGAATATGTTGCTGTTGCAATTTTATCTATCAAATCTGAATTAGCAACTATTGAATTATAAGATACAGTATCTCCGTGATAATAGTACGCTGTATAACCTAACACTACCCTTGATGTTTTTCTACCATATATTGTTTTATTGATTAATTCATCTGATATCCTAGAAGTTCCCCCTAATATTTTAATGTTCGATATGCTTTGTAAATTAGATTCAACAATAGAATTTGTTGAAGTATGAAAATCATTTGTTAATACTATCATAGAAGATGTTTTTGCTGCTGCAGCTGAACCTGCTAAAGCATCCGGAAATGCTTGTCCTGTTGCTACATATACATTTTCCTTGTTTATTCCACTTAAGAACTCATTAATGACTGCTAAATTAGTTTCATATCTATTACTTCCACTTAACCTTTTCAAATTACTCAATCCATTTACAACCTCATCACTTACTACAGCTTTTCCACCTATAACATAATATTTATTAGAAGAATTATTTTTAATAAAATCATCTACAACTGTTGGTAAAACATTCTTTTGAGTAAGAAGAATTGGCATTTGATTCTGTGCTGCAATAGACGCTATAGACAAAGCATCTGGAAAATTTTCTCCTGAAGCAATAACTACACCACTATTAGTTCCAATAATCTCAGCAATCTTCACACTTGTTTCATATCTATCTTCTCCCTGTATACGAGTATATACTATATTAAGATTACCTAACTGATTTTCTACATTTTCAGATATTACACCTGTTCCACCTACTATAAACGCATTATTAGCACCTAATCTTTGAATCTCTTGTACTATATCTGAATTCATAGAATTATTTTCTATTAACAATATAGGAGCATTATATTTTTTTGCTAATGGAGCTGCACTTAAAGCATCTGGAAAATCTTCTCCTGAAGCTAAAATTACATAATCCGATGTACTCCAATTATTTTTTGAAATTTCTACAGATGTTTTATATCTATTACTACCTGCAAATCTAACAGTTACGGGAGCGGCTGAAACCTTGTACACAATTAGAAACATCAAATATATAAAACTACTTACAAACAATAACAATTTTCTTCTGTCCATACGCTCTCCCCCTTTTTTCTTTCTATTTCATGTTGCGTGTATCATATAGGCTATCATATTCTATCTACTGATTTCAATGTATAATATCTGTTAACATATCAAAAACAATTCCATTATTCCTATTAATAGAAGCTTTGCCTTCAAAAGGTTGATTTTTGTTAAGAGAAAAATCTTTAATTATATACTCAACTTTCACAGATGAAAAATGGCCGCTACGGGAAATGATATCTTGCTTAGAAACTATTCACTTCAGTAACAAGTTCTAAGCTTTACTCATATTGAAAAAAGATTTTTTAATTAATATTCCATAGGAATCAGTAATTAAAAAATAACTTTTTTCAAATTCGTAAAGCTAAGAACTTGTAAACTTTGTTCAAATGTTTCTTACGCAAGATATCATTTCCCTTCGCTAGACAGTATTTTTTTACTGCGAAAGTTGAGTTAATAATAAAAAAAGACTAGTATACTACGAAAGTACTTTTTCAGTACCTTCTATAATACCTAATCTTTTTCTAAATAACATATGATATATTATGCAGCTTTATTTTGCTCATTCTCTTTTAATTTCTTTTCATATCTTCTATATATTATTAATGCAACTCCTGTAAAAAATACTGGTCCACCAATCATCCATAGTGTAGATTTTATATCTCCTCTTACTGCTGGCTCTATTATTGTGAAAAAGTTAGCAAATCCTACAGTGAAAGTAACTACTATAGATGCTATAATAAAACTAGCACGACTTTTGTAAACTATAAATGGCTTTTTAATATTTTTATTTTTCTTAAATTTAATAAATGCATTTGATAAAAACATATAAGGAAGTGTCATTGCTACATTAGTCATTAACACTAATTTTGCAAAAAATTGTGATGCCCCTTCTCCACCAAATGAAACTAATAAGATTATAACTACTACAGTTATACCTTGTATTCTCATAGCATTTATAGGCATACCATCTTTGATTTGTCCAAATTTTCCTGGCCATAATTCAGCCGGAGTACCTTCTATTAACTGTTTTAACGGAGAATATGCTACTGTAAAAAATGCTCCTGTCAATGCTAAAAACATTGATAATCCAACAAATCTAGCTATCCAAGCACCTATTGTTAGTGATATTGCTTGACTTAATCCTAATGTTTGTCCCATTTCATATCCTAAGTTTTGCATTACTATATATGCAACATTAGCCATATTAACATTTTTTGAAGATAGCACTGCATGCCAATTAATAAATATACCACATAAAAATATTCCTATAGAATATCCTACTGCTATAATTATAGCTGCCATTGCCACACCTTTTGGAAAAGTTACTTCTGCTTTTTCAGTTTGATCTACTAATCCACCGACTATTTCTATTCCACCATATGCAAATATAGCAAAAACCAAAAAAGATAATACTGAAATTGGAGATTGATAGGCAGGGTTTGGAGATTTAATAAAAGAATAAGAACCTGTTACTGGTTGAGCTAATTTTCCACCACTTGCTATTAATACAACAATTGCACCAACTATTAGTAAAATATTTAATAATGCCACTGCTGTACCACCTATTGATGTTACTTTACTTATCTTTTCTAGTCCCTTAGATGCTGTAAGCGTTACAAATATAATCCAAATAGCACCTAATAATCCTAGTATTTGAGTTGAATTTAAATTAAATATAGGTATTGTCCAAGTTGAAGTTACATCTTTCCCAAAAATTGCATTAGAGAATGGTATCCATATTGTTGTAGCAACATTAACCATCCATATTATATAAGATGCATACCACATAAATGTACCAATAAATGCATATTTAGATCCAACTGATTTTTCCATCCATGAATAAATTCCACCTTTTTCATTTTTAAATGCTGCACCATATTCGGCCATCATAAATGCATAAGGTATAAAAAATGCAATTGCAGATAATATGTACCATGGAATAGCTCCATAACCCATTAAGTAAAATGCTCTAGGCATATTTGCAAATCCAAATACTGAAGTGAATATCATTAATATTAATGATATCAAAGTTAATTTTTTAGTGCTTTTTGAACTGTCTCCCATTTGTTACCTCCTGCTCTTATTTTCTCTAGCCCCTATTTTATTATACATTTATTAGAAATTTTTTCAATAAATTAGATATTAGTCGTAATTTTTCATTTTATCATAACATTCAAAAATATATTATAAGAATTTACTGCACTTCTTAAAAAATTTATATATTTCTATTGACTCTAGAGTTACTCTAGACTTTATACTTTAAATAAATAGACTCAACCTTACGCAATACATCATTTTCCTTTGCTAAACAATATTTCTTACTGCAAAAGTTGAGTAGATAAACTAATAAATTTCAGGGGGCGATTTAATGAGTAGAAATTATTCAAATGAAACTATGAAATTATTGTATGAACGTGCAAGCTGTAGAGTTTTTAAGGATGTACAAATTCCTGATGATGTATTAAGCGAAGTGCTGGAAGCTGGACTACATGCTGCTACAGGTGGTAACTTACAACCTTATGCTATTATCAAAATAAAAGAAAATGAAACTAAAAAACGTTTAGTTGATGAATGTGACATGCAAAAATTAGTACAAAATGCTCCAGTGAACTTACTTTTCTGTATTGATTGGCGCAGAATTGGTCGTTGGGCTGAAGCTTGTAATGCACCTTTTGTAGCTGCAAAAAGTTATAGACATTTTTGGATTGCACTACAAGATACAGTTATATGTGCTCAAAATATATGTACAGCTGCTGATTCAGTAGGTTTAGGATCAGTATATATTGGTACTGTAGAAAGTTGCTTTATGGAATTAAAGTCTATTCTTAATCTTCCAGAGGGTGTATTTCCTGTTGTATTAGTAAGTATGGGATATCCTAAAAAATATCCATCTCCAGCTAAAAAACTAGGTATTGAAGCTTTAGTACATGAAGAACGTTATAATGATTTGCCTATAGATAAAATTAAGCAACTACATGATGAAAAGTATAACCATAAAAGGTTACCACTTAGCGAATCTAATTTATCACAAATTCGTGAAGTTGCTTCTGATATTGGTGGAAAAAAATACGCAGAAGAAATGATAAATAAAACACAAGAACAAGGATATGTAAATATGGCACAAAGATATTTTGGTCTTCATTATAAAGCTAACTGGTCTTGTATTGGAAATAAAGATTTTATTGAAACTCTATTATCTTATGGTTTTACATGGATTAACGGAAAAGATTTCCCAGCAAATAAAAAATAACAAATAATCTAAAGAAATTTATATAATTTAAAATATATTAATGGGGCTGTAGCATTAAGAAATTTACATACAATATATTGTTTTTTAAATTTTAAATCAACACAATATATTTTAGTATTTACTGTTAGTGCAACAGCCCCATTATTTTACTTTAATTTGAATTTGTGTTCTCCATTCTTCCGGATTATTTGTTAAACTAGGGTTTATAACTAAAATTTCAATAGCTTGTTCTTCAATACTCATTCCTTTACTCTCAATATATTTCAATAATTTATCGTAACTTTTATTAATATATTTACCCTGTCCAATGTGGTCAATAACAGCATATTTTCCTGCTTCTAAAATATATAAATTTTTTGAATCTCCACATGCCGTACCTCTTTTAAGTGCCAAATAATTTTGCAAACATCGTTTACCATTGCTCTTAATATTTATTAACCTTGACGGTTTAAAAAACACATCAGCATTAGTACTATTTTTTTTATCAAAGTTTACTATAGCTTCAATTCGTTCAACTAAATTACTAGATTCACTTACCTCAATTATATATCCTTCCCGTTTTGATAATGTAATAATTTTAGGTTCAATATAACAATTTCCCCTTTTAAATTCCTCGATATACTTTAACTGTTCATCTAAATAATATACAATTTCTTTTAATTTATTGATTTTATCTAATGACTCTTTCCTCATATGATAAAATAATTGTTCTACTTCTTCTATATCTCCATCTAAAAGGAACTTAATTTTATTAAGAGGTATTCCTATGACTTTAAATCCTTTAATTTTCTCTAATCTATCAGAATCATAGTCATCATAATAACGATAATTAGAATTTACATCTACTTTACTAGGTTTTAGTAAGCCAATTTTGTCATAATACCTAAGAGTATGTATACTTACATTATGTAGTTTAGACATCTGTCCAATTGATAATCTACTTTTCATTTACATATCACCCTTATAATTAAGATTTGAACTTTCATAATTAGTATTTTAAATTAATTAAATATAGATGCTAATTTGTGTACTGCATTATTACGTTACTGCTATTATATTTTACTTAATGAAAACAACTTTAAATAAACTTCCCTCACCATACTTACTTTTTACCTCTATATATCCACTATGTGCTTCTACTATAGCCTTAGCTAAAGAAAGTCCTATACCAACAGAATTTGACTTATTACTTTTATGAAACCTTGTAAAAATTTTTGATATATCTTCCTTTTTAATTCCTTCACCATTATCCTGTATATTAATCTTGGTTAAAACTGGATTATCTTCAATAGATATATTAATTTCCCCATCTTTTGAATGTTCTATTCCATTTTTAATAATATTTATAAATGCTTCTTTAACCCATTCTTTATCACAATTAATACTAATATTTTTTACATGGTTAAAATTCACTTTAACATTATTTTTCATAGCAATAGTTTCTAAATCGCTTATTCCCTGTCTTAATATTAAAGAAATATTATTACTTTTAAAATTAAATTTAATGGCTTTGGCATCAATTTTACTTAATTTTAATATGGATTTTATTAACCACTCCATACGTCCTAATTGTGTTTTACTTTTTAATAAAAATTTATATTTAGAATCATCTTCATCTACCTTATTTAATAATATATCATTAAAAACAATTATTGATGACAAAGGAGTCTTTAATTGATGTGATATATCTGATGTCAACTTAACTAAAAATTCCTTTTCTTTTTTTATTTCACTCATTTGATTTTTTATAACATCCCTCATCTCATTAAATGCATATGCAAGTTTTGAAAACTCTCCTTCTTCATACTGCATAATATCCACATCATAATTTTGAGACAATATTTGTTTAGATGCCATTGTAATAGTATTTATTCTTTTATAAATCTTTTTATGGTATGTGTAAGTTAACAGAACTTGTACTAGTAAATTTATTAAAAATACAAATAATATACTCCATACTATACCACTAATTGGTTTATATAAATTTTCAAAATATTTTACATCTAAATCATCATAATATCCATAATCCTTTAATATTTTTAAACCCTGTTCTCTTAATTCATTATTAGTAGTTTGAAAATTAGACTTAATTATATCAGTAGTCATATCAGGATATTTATTACTTAGATATCCTATAGAATAAGCTTTTTCCTGTAAATAATTACTCTTTATTTTACTTATCTCTTTAGTTCCTACAATTAATACTATTAGTGCAAAAATTATATTTACAATTATAATTAAATAAAGTGATTTTCTAATTTCTTTATTCTTTAAAATACTCACTTTACTCCACCACCTCTACATCAATATTCCAAAGGTATCCAATTCCTCTTTTATTAATAATGTATTGTGGATCTTTAACATCATCTTCTATTTTCTTTCTTAGCCTCTTTATATAAACTGATATAGTATTATCATCAACAAACTGTGTTTCTCCAGAAAATATTTTAGATATTAATTCATCTTTACTTACAACTTCATTAGGTTTTTCCATAAAGGTTTGAAGTAATCTATATTCTTGAGCAGTAAGTGAAATTTTCTTATCTTTTTTTATTATGTTAGCTTCTTTAACGTTAAAAATTATATTTCCACTTTTTAATATATATGTACTAGAAACATTACTTTTTTTAGTTCTCCTTAAAACTGCTTTAACTCTTGATATAAGCTCTCTAACTCTAAATGGCTTTGTTATATAATCATCAGCTCCCATATCTAATCCCAAAATAACATTGACTTCTTCATCTAAAGCAGTTAAAAATATCACTGGTATATCTTTTTTATCATTAATATATTTACATACTTCATATCCTGTTCCATCTGGTAAATTTATATCTAATATGGCTATATCATAACTATTTTTATCAATATTCTCCTTAGCTTCTTTAACTGTACCTACAACCTCAACCTGAAAGCTTTGCTCCATTAAAGAATATTCTATTCCCATCGCTAATGCTTCATCATCTTCCAAAAGTAGTATTCTTTCCATATTTGACCCTCCAATTCATATAAAATCTAAAATAAATATATTTTAAAACCTTAATTATCAATTACCCTTAATACAAATAATAATAGAAGAACTTCAATTAATCAATTAAAGTTCTTCTATTTATTCTACTCTTGTTTAATACCTTCTATAATATTATCCTGTGATAATTTTCTCATTGCTATTATAGAAGAAAGGTATCCTATTATTATAACTGCTGCCATTGCTATGCCAACAGATGCCCATGGAAGTTTAAAAGTAAAATTCTTTATATCTGAAAAACGTAAGTATATTAAATATGATAAACATACACCTATAATGCTTCCTGATGCTCCCCCATAAACACCAAATAAAGCTCCTTCTAGACTAATCATATTTTTTAATTCTTTAGTTGTCATACCTATAGCCCTTAATCCTGACAATTCTCTTCTTCTTGTAATTATATTGGTTGTAACTGTATTTATAACGTTAATACTGCTTATCAATGATATTACTACTATAAAACCTATCAAAAGTATCATCATCTGAATAGCCTCACCTTTACTTTTCCTTGATAATTCCACCATATTTTTAACCTCATAACTTGGATAATTTCCAAGTGATTTTACTAATGTGTTCTCAACATTTTCTATTTTTTCATCATTATTAACTTTCAGATATGCACTAGAAACTCCAAACTTTTTCATATATACATCATTGTTTTTAATTATCTTCTTTAAGTTATTTGATGGAATTATAATCTTCTCTATTCCAGGATCCCCCATACCTTTATATGGTTCATCTTCTACTATAGCCTTAACTTTTAATGTAATTAATTCATTTCCAGTATATTGGGACTTAGGATTTTCTTTTATCTCAGGTTTTTTACCCTCTTTATAATCTTTTATTGTAAGCTCTTCTTTATCATAAAAATATTTTGGATCAACTTTTATTTCATCTCCAACTTTCAAATCTACTATTGGAGAATATATTCCTCCCGGCATAGTTTGATTTTTTACTAAAATGACCTCATTTTCTTTAATATTTTCTGTAGATCCTTCTTTAATATACTTATCCAGAGATTTTATTTTATTATCATCATAAGCATTCATATATACTGATATATATTTTCTGTGTTCACCATCTAATTTTACATCTTTAATAAAATTATATTTTTGTTCCTTAATGATTTCAGGAATTTCATTTTCATCTACTAAAGCTTTTAACTTTAAAGGTCTATAATTTAAATAAATTTCATCTATATTTGAAACTTTATTAACCTCTTTTAAAAACTCGTCACTTAACCCCTTATGTTTCAAGGTTTCCTTATTTTCTTGTATTGCAAAAGTTACATCATTTTGTGGTGAAGGTTTTTCTGTAAAATTCATTGTATATTTTATAAAACTCATAAAAACAACAAATAAAATTACACTTATAGCCATAGAAATAGCAGTTATATAAAATCTTTTCTTGTTTCTCTTTATATTTTTTATTGCCATAATCTTTGATATTCCAAAAGATTTTACAAATTTAACCCTGCTCTTCTTATTAGTTACATTATCCTTGCTTATCAAATAACTAGTACTAATTGCCACTAAAGGAGATATTTTCGATACCTTTCTCGCTGGTATTAGTGCCGATACATAAACTGAGATAGCCCCTAAAACTGAACTTACTAATAAAACCATTGGCGATACTATAACATTAAGTTCAAAGCCTGTAGCAAGAAACTTAAATACTATAGATACTATATACATTGCTAATAAGCCTAATCCTAATCCTATCGGAATACCTATACTCATCATTATTAAAGCTTCTATTAAAACTAGTTTTCTAATTTGTTTTTTTGTTGCCCCCATAGCTTTTAATTGTCCAAAATTCTTACTTCTTTCTGCTATACTTATATTAAAAGAGTTGTATATAACCATAACTGTAGCAATAATAACAATTCCTATTATAATTCCGCCAATTCCAAATAAAGATTTATTTATATTTGAATTTGATGCTTCACCAGTTAATCT
Source organism: Haloimpatiens myeolchijeotgali (assembly GCF_042688525.2). Taxonomy (GTDB): domain Bacteria; phylum Bacillota; class Clostridia; order Clostridiales; family Clostridiaceae; genus Haloimpatiens. Next base: position 686,262 of record NZ_JBHWAB010000001.1, on the reverse strand, counting down.
TAATACCTGATCATTTTCAATAACATTTTTCTCTCCTACTAAATTCTTTATATCTTCAATTACTTTTCTTTTCCCTGTTTTTCCCTTTATTTTAACTAATAATACTGTATCCTTTATATCTTTTAATTCAGTATATGTGTATGCCATTGCATTTCCTGAATACTGAGAAACGCTTTTATTTTCTACTATAGCTGTTAATGTATATTTTTCTATTTTTCCATTAATATTTTTTATTTCTACATTATTACCTATTTTGGGTTTAGTATCAAAATACTTTAACACCCATTCTTCAATGGCGATTTCTCCCTCTTTAGCTGGAAGTTTTCCAGATTTTACTTTAACACTATTGGCTTTTGTAATATTTTTATCACCTTTATTAATTATAATTTTTTTATCTTTAATAAACGGTACTGGTGGTTCAGTTTTTAAATTTGAAACATACTCTACTTTAGGATTATTTTCTATCTTATCTATATTATCTTTTGTTGGATTTAAAATTGTTAAATGATATTCACCATTTTTTTCTATTGCATCTTGCAGCATAGTATTTTGTATAGTAACAAGAAAACTTCCAATGGAACATATTAATGCAACAGATAATATTATACCTATTATTGTTAAAATGCTTTTTTTCTTATTGTGCTTTAAATATCTCTTACTTAAAGCAGTATAATTGTTTATCATATTTTTTCCTCCTTATCCAGTGATTTTATCAGATACTATCTTTCCATCAGAAATAGTTATTACTCTATCTGCAGCCTCTGCAACTAAAGGATCATGCGTTATTATCATCATTGTCTGTCCATATTTTTTAGCAGTAGCTTTTAATAATTCCAAAACCTCTGATGTTGTTTTACTATCTAAGTTTCCTGTTGGTTCGTCAGCCAATACTATAGCTGGCTTATTTATTAAAGCTCTTGCTATTGATACTCTTTGTTGTTGTCCTCCTGATAACTCGGAAGGCAAGTGATTTCTTCTTTCTTGTAATCCTAGCGTTCTCATTATTTCATTCAGTGAACTTTTATCTACCTTTTCATTATCTAACAATGTAGGTAATGCAATATTCTCTTCTACATCTAAAACAGGAATCAAGTTGAAAAATTGAAATATAAAACCAATATTTCTTCTTCTAAATATGCTTAATTTTTCATCGTTCAAATTATAAATATCAGTTCCTTTAATCCAAACCTTGCCTTCTGAAGGTCTATCTAATCCACCTAATAAATGAAGTAATGTGGATTTTCCTGAACCCGATGCCCCTATAATTGCAATAAATTCTCCTTTGTTTACTGTTAAATCAACTCCATCTAAAGCTCTAACTTGATTCGTTCCTTCTCCATAAATCTTCTTTAGTCCTTTAACTTTTAAAATTTCCATACGTTAACCCTCCATTTTTTATTAAATCAACATTCTATTAAGTTAAATTCTCATGTCTTACAATCAAATGAATTTTCTTATTTCCTTAAGATATTTTCATTATAACGTTATGATTTACTAGCTTCCATAACACTATACTTACATATAAAAAAGTATTCTTACAAAAATGTCATTATTAAAATTTCCATGAAACTGATTAGCACAATACTTTCACCCTATAGATTGCACCCATGCCTAACGAACATAAAAACAGGAATTCTTCAAACTAATAAAGAATTCCTGTTCTTTTTAATAATAAAAGGATTCTACAAATTAATCTATAGATCCCAATTTACCTGATATATCTAATTTTACATTTATTTGATTACATGTTTTTAGTTCATCCGTTACATCTTAGTACTAATCCTCTTTAACTTTTATAATACAATCTTTTCTGTAGAATGCTATTCCATACTTAATAATATTTTCATATCCTTCTTCTTTAAGGTCTGCATCATATTTATTTTTCTCTATTTGCTGCAGTGCTTCATCACATTTTTTTAATATATCTTTAGGATTATCACATACTTTAAGTTCTAGTATTATTGCTGGTTTAAATATTGACAATGATTTTATGAAAATATCACTTCTTCCATTGCCAGCTTCCCTATTTGATTTCACAATTTTATCATGCATATTGCCCAAAACCCCAAGTGTAAAACCATGATAAAAATTTTCATAGGCATCGTTAAAACTTATTGTTTGCTGCAGCATATTACTTAATTCTTCTTGAAAGGTTTTAGTATCTTTATTAAATATTGCTTCGTACATTTTAGATAAATCTTTCACTTTAACTTTATCATGAAACCATTTTAGAATTTTGGTTCTAAAAATATATTTAACTTCTTCATTAGGTATTTTTAAACTTAAATATTTCTGATTTGTTTCACTAATTCTTACATCAACTTTTTTTAAGTACCCAGTAAAAAACATAAAATTCCACAAGCTATCTATACTATCATATATTTCATCATAAGTTATATCCTCATGAACTTTTTTTTCAATGGTTTTTCCTTCAATTAATAGTTCAATTTCTCTTTTAGTAACACTGTCTGCTTTTTCAATCAAGCTTCTAACTATACTATTTGAGCTTGTGTTTGCCCAGTAAGATGAAGGAAATGTGTTTATATTGGCAAGCAAATCATAAATATATTTTATTACACTCCACGGATTATAAACGTTAGTAGAACCAAAAATATATCCATTATACCAATTTTTAATAAGTTCATATTTTGAATCTAAATTATAATCAGAAGTTATTTTTTTCACTTCATCATCTGTAAAACCAAAATGCTCTGCATATCTTTCATTTAATATTGAAATTATATTTAAATTATTTAGTCCTGTAAAAATACTTTCTTTTGAAATACGCAAACACCCTGTTATAACTCCAAACTCTAGTGAAGAATTTGTTTTTAATGCTGATTCAAAAAGTGATCTTATGAATGCTATCATTCTATCATAAAAGCCTTCAAAGAAAGAATTTTCAAGAGGTACATCATATTCATCAATAAGTATTATTGTTTTTTTCTTATGATATTTTTCTAGACATTTACTAAGAAAAAATAATGAATCAATATAGTCTCCTTCATCACCTTGCTCTCTTAGAATCTTTAAAAATCTTTCATTTTCATCTTTTAATTCTTCACTTTTTAATATATACTCATGTCTTTTGTATTCTTCCGCTATTCTTCTTTTAATAGAAATATAAGCTAATTCAAAATTGGGCTGCTTTGCAGATTTTAGAGATAAATTAATTACAGGGTACTGGCCCATATGAGAAGTGTATTTTTCTCCTGCTTTCAGTATGTTTAAGTTTTCAAAAAGGTAAGAATTGTCTTTATCGGTTTTTTCAAAATAATATAGAAGCATACTCATATTTAAAGTCTTTCCAAATCTTCTTGGTCTTGTAAACAAATTAACATCAGATTTATTATCTAACAAATCTTTTATTAATAATGTCTTATCTATATAGTAATAATCTCTTGTTATTAATTTTTCAAAATTATCTATACCTATTGGCAAGGCTTTGTATTCCATTATTTACCTCCTTTTAATGTATCTTAAATTACTCTATGTTTATATTATATCCTACCAAGTAATCTTCATAAACTAAAATTATTACTATTCATTTTTTTCAAATTATACACTTCTGAAGAAAAAAGCTTATATAGCAGGAATAAATTAAAAGGAACTGTCACATTACCATAAAAAAATTAGGCTATTGGATACTATCCAATAGCCTTTTCTTGTATTTGTAACCTCTCGTGCTCTATATCATTATCTCGAAATCTTTCCAACACCATTTTTCATAAGATTTTCTACATCTTCAAAAGTTACCAAATTTGCATCTCCACATATAGTATGTTTTAAAACTGAAGCCGATGTGGCAAATTCGCAAGTGTATTCAGGAGACTTATTATTTATAATACTATAAAGTACTCCAGCTGTTAGAGCATCTCCACCACCTACTCTGTCTACAATTTCATCAATTGTATATATTTTAGATGAATATAGTTTATTATTTGTATAATAATTACACTGCAGCCTATTTACACTTGATGATTGAACCTCCCTAATTGATGAAAAAATATATTCTATATTAGGATATATTTTAGTAATCTCATGGTAATAATATTTTAATTTTTCATACTTATTTTCTAAATTACAATTCATGTTTAAAATATTTTCTGCATCCAATATTCCAGCAGAAAAGATATTAACATATGGTAATATTTTTTTTGTTACCTTACTTGCTTCTTCTAAAGTCCACATTTTAGCTCTATAGTTTGAATCATAACTTACTAAAATATTATTTTCCTTACAATACTTTAATATTTTTAGTGTCAACTTTCTTGTTTCTTCTGAAATAGCTAATGTAATCCCTGAAAAATGAAATACATCTACATCCTTCAACGCCTCTTTTATATTAATATCTTTTTCAGTAATAGATCCAAAGACTGAATCTTTTCTATCATAAATAACCTTTGATCCTCTGTTACCACTACCCATTTCTAAAAAATATATAGGAGTTCTTTTATTACCCCTTGCGATAAAAGATGTTTCTACTGACTTTTCTTTTAGATAGTTAATTATTGTTTCTCCTATTTGATTATCTGAAACTTTCGTAATTGCTCTAGTTTCTATTCCAAATTTAGATAGTGATATTAAAACATTTGCTTCTCCACCACCATAATTAACATCAAATTCCTTAGAATTTGATATGAGTAATCCCTTTTTAGTAGACAATCTAAGTAGTATTTCTCCAAAACCAGCTACCTTCATCTTACATACCTCTTGCTTTATTAAACTTTTCTACATATCTATTACAAATTGATTCTATTTCATCAAATTTTCCTGCTTCTCCAAGCTTATTTAATTCTCCCCCAATACCTACTAACTCTACATCTGTATTGGCCCAAGAATCTATATTATCTAAGTTTACTCCACCTGTTACCATCATATTGACATATGGTAATGGACCTTTAATAGATTTTATGTATCCTTGTCCAAATGCACTCCCTGGAAATACTTTAACTATATCTACTCCACTCTCATAAGCTGTAACTATTTCAGTTATAGTCATTACTCCTGGTATATATGGAACATTATATCTATTACAAAGCTTTGCTGTTTCTGCATTAAATGCTGGAGAAACTATATACTTTGCTCCTGCTGTAATTGCCATTCTTGCTGTTTCTGCATCTAAAATTGTTCCAGCTCCTATAACAACATCATCAAAAGTTGAATACTTTTCTGAAAGTTTTTTTATAATATCATTAGCAAATTTATTTGTATATGTTATTTCTATAGCTTTAACATTTCCTTTAATGCAGTTTTCTGATATTTTAATTCCTACTTCCTCTGTTGTTCCACGAACAACTGCTACTATTTTGCATTCCTTTAACGCATTTAAAACCTTCATCTTTGTCACAAGAAAAACCTCCATAAATATATTGTTTTTTGAACCTAATTATGAATATTGTTATTCCATATATCCACCTTTCATTGGTGAAACTGCTCTTTCTGAAAATATTTTCAATATTCCTGATTTATATTTATTATCTCTTTTTTTCCACTTAGCTTTACGCTCTGTTAAAACCTTATCTATTTTATCAAGACTGATTTTTTGTCCATTAATACCAACTAATTGTATTACTCTTTTTTCTATGTCTATTTCAATCAAATCATTTTCTTCCACTAATGCAATTGGACCTCCTACTGCTGCCTCAGGTGAAACATGACCTATTGCTGGACCTCTAGATGCTCCTGAAAATCTTCCATCTGTAATAAGTGCAACACTTGCAGCTAATTCTTTATCAGATGAAATTGCCTCTGTTGTATAAAACATTTCAGGCATTCCACTTCCTTTTGGTCCTTCATATCTTATAAACACAGCATCTCCTGGATTTATTTTTTTAGATATTATAGCCTCTATGGCTTCTTCTTCACAATCAAATGGTCTTGCCTTTAAAACTACTTTATACATTTCTTTTGGTACAGCTGAATGCTTAACTACTGCTCCTTCTGGTGCAATATTTCCTTTTAAAACTGCAATAGCACCCTTTTTACCTATAGGATTACTTATTTGCCTTATAACATCTTCTCTCTTTAATCCAACTTTTTTAAGATATTCATTACATTTTTCATAATATCCATTTTTCTTTAAGTCCTCTAAGTTTTCACCTAAAGTTTTACCTGTAACAGTCATCACATCTAAATGTAATAAATTCTTTACCTGCTCCATTATTGCTGGGACTCCTCCTGCATAATAAAAGTACTCTGCAGGCCACTTTCCTGCTGGACGTATATTTAAAAGATATGGTACATATCTGTGTATTCTATCAAAACTTTCTTCATCAATTTCCACCCCAAACTCATGAGCTACAGCTGGAATATGTAATAATGAATTAGTAGAACCTGAAATTGCTGCATGAATCATAATTGCATTTTCAAAAGACTTAGCTGTAACTATATCCTTTGGCTTAAGATTCATCTTTGATAATTCAACAACTTTCCTACCTGCTTCTTCTGCAATATATTCTAAATCTTTACAAGTTGCAGGCATTAAAGCACTACCTGGTAACATTAACCCTAAAGCCTCCGCCATAACTTGCATTGTTGAAGCTGTTCCCATAAAAGAACAAGCTCCACAAGATGGACATGCATTATGCTTGTAATAAGTTAATTCTTCCTCTGTAATTTCTCCGCGTTGATACATGGCGCTATAAGTACCAATTTGCTCTAAAGTCAAAAGATTGGGACCCGCTTCCATAACACCACCTGTAATAATAATTGATGGCATATTGATTCTTCCTATTGCCATTAAATGAGCTGGAACAGCCTTATCACAACTTGATATAAATACACCTCCATCAAAAGGAGTTGCATTTGCATGAATCTCAATAAGTGATGCAATGATATCTCTAGAAGCTAAAGAATAATTAATCCCATCATGCCCTTGGGCCATACCATCACATATATCTGTTGCAAAATACTTTGCTGCTTTTGCACCTCTTTCTTCTACACCTTTTACTGCATTATTAACAAATTTCATTAAATGAGCACTTCCCGGATGACTATCTCCAAAAGTACTTTCAACTATAATCTGTGGTTTAGACAAATCTTCAACTGACCAACCCATTCCTCTACGAAGTGGATCCATTTCCGGAGCAATCTTTCTAATCTCGTCACTAATCATTTTATCCTCCTTATTTAATTTACCTATTTGTCTTAAAACATAGCTCGGATCGTGGAACACCCACTTTCCGAGCTTTTACTATTCGTGTTTTATATAACTAATCTCCTTTACTTTAATTCTGGCCAATAACTTTTATTATTCTCAATTAAATCATCTAATATATCTTTTGCTACACTTGCACTTGGTACTGTCTTAGAAAGAGTAAGTGCTTGCCATAATTTTTGGTAACTTCCTTCTATCCATGCCTGAACAGCTAGTTTCTCTACTGATACTTGTTGTTCCATTAAACCTTTTTCAAATTGAGGAATTCTTCCTTGAACTAATGGTTCTGGTCCGTTACTTCCTACAATACAAGGTACTTCTACCATAGCTGTTGGATCAAAATTTTCTATTGCACCCTTGTTTTCTACAATACATAACATTCTTTCGTGAGTGTTATATGCAATAGCTCTAGCTAAGTCAACAATAAATATAGCATGAGAATCAATGTGAAATTCTCCACCTTTTGCTGTACCCGCTTTAATAATTTCTCTAGCAGCATTAAATACATTCTTCTCTCTTCCAGCCATTACTTCATTAGCTCTTGTATATTCAGGATTTGAATGTTCTACAACATAATCTGGATATAAATAATATTTTAAATATGTATTTGGTAAGAAATTGGGCTCAACAGCTAATAAATCTTTTGCCTTTTTATGAGTTTCTTGCCAACTTGGTTCTGTATGTTGTGTATCTACCTCTATTTGATTTAAATATCCATGTTCTGCTACATAAGCTTTCAATCTTGGCATTAAATCATTTCCTTGTTTATCTCTTACACTTGTCCACCATCCAAAGTGATTTAACCCAAAGTAATTAACTTCTAAGTCAGCTGGAGTTAATCCAACTATTTGAGACATACGACGAAGTGTTCCAACTGGCATATCACAAATATTTAACACCTTAGAATTTGGTTTTAATATACGGCATGCTTCTGCAACTATAGCTGCTGGATTTGAGTAATTTAACATCCAACAATTTGGAGAATACTTTTCCATAAAGTCTATTAATTCCATCATTCCACCTATAGAACGCATTCCATATGCTATTCCTCCAGGTCCACAAGTTTCTTGTCCAAGAACACCATATTTTAGAGGAATCTTTTCATCTTTTTCACGCATTTCATATTTACCAACACGTATATGAGCCATACAAAAATCTACATCAGTAAATGCTTCTTTTGGATCAGTTGTATATGTAAATTCTATTTCCGGGGCATTTTCCTTCAATAATATTTCTAAAGCCTTGCCTATTATTTCTTGACGTTCACCATCATTATCATATAATTTTAATTTGCGTAATGGTAAACGATGAACATTATCTAATAACATCATTACAATTCCTGGTGTAAATGTACTTCCTCCCCCTGCAATAACAATTGAAAACTTCTTATTTTTTTCCATAAAATTAACCACCTTTTCTGATCTTTCATGCCTCTTTTTCTTCATTTCTTACAAGCTGATTATAGTCCAGCTATTTTTGCCAGTAAACAGTTTAAGATACCAAAAACACGTGTTACCACAACTGATAACATGTTACTTGAAAAATTAATTATTCAATATAAATACTAACTATATAGATACTTGTATATTTCATTACATCTTACTTTATGTTTTTATAGGAGTAACTAAATTAATAGCCACTCCTACTTAAAACCTTTGTTCTAATTTGCTTCTATTCCAAGATATTCATCTACACTTCTTCTTACACTTGTAACCTTTAGTCCATAAACAACCTGCACATTTTCACCTTTAATTACTACTCCACTTGCAGCTGTTTCATTTTGCAATAATTCTTTATTAACTATTGAAGAATCCTTTAAAACTAGTCTTAATCTAGTATAGCAATTATCAACTTTTATTATATTATCCTTTCCTCCAAGGCCTTCTACAATAACTGGTGCAAGATTTGAACTACCTGCCTTCTTGTCTTTTGCAGATTTTTCTTTATAATCACTTTTGCTATATAACTTTGTATTTCCGTCATCTTCTCTTCCTGGAGTTTTAAGTTTAAACTTAACTATTAAGAATCTAAATATGAAATAATACATAGCAAATTGTGCTAAACCAATTAAAATAAACATTGGCCATCCTGTTTTATCTATTCCAAGAGGAATATTATATAATAAGAAATCTATTAAACCATTTGGACCTATAGCTCTAACCCCGAAAACATTTAATACTACCATTCCTAAACCACTTAGAAAAGCATGCAGTACAAATAATATTGGTGCTACAAACATAAATGAGAATTCTATTGGTTCTGTTACTCCTGCTAATATTGATGTAACAGCAGCTGGAATTAAAATTGCTTTTATCTTAGACTTATTTTTTGGTAATGCAGTGTGATACATAGCTAAACAGGCACCAATTAAACCAAACATCTTTGAAAGTCCTCTAGCATCCCAAATAACTGATGCTGATAATTGAGTTATAGTAGGATCAGCCATTTCTGCAAAATATATATTTCTTGCACCCTCAAATACTTTTCCTCCTATTTCAGCTACTCCTCCTAAAGAAGTATACAAGAATGGAGTATAAACTAAATGATGTAATCCAGTAGGTATTAGTAATCTCTCTAAAGTACCATATGTAAATACTCCAAAGTTACCTGCACCTTTTATAAACTCACCCATACTTGAAATTCCATATTGTACTGATGGCCATACATAACTAAATACTATTGATAAGATAACAGTAATAGGTATTAATATTATAAATACTAATCTTGAACCACCATAAATTTGAAAAGCTCCATTAAATTCCTTTTCACAAAATCTATTATGTACATATGCAACAACAATACCTAAAATGATTCCTAGAAAAACTCCCATATCAAGAACTTGAACACCTAAAACCATAGTTTGGCCGCTTCCTCTTAAAGCATCTGCTGGCACTAATTTGTTGGTAAATTTCAAAAAGATATTCATTGCATTTATGAATACTAAAAATACTAGAAGTGATGTAAACGCTGCCTCTGCTTTCTTTTTCTTAGAAAGACCTACTGCAAGTCCTACACAAAATATAATTCCTAAATTAATTAAAATTGAAACTAATGAACCTGACAACATTTTTCCTAGTCCATATATTATGTCATTTTTTAAAAATGGAAAATATTCAGCCAATTTTGCATTTGTTAAAATATTTCCCATTGCAATTATTATTCCTGCTATTGGTAATATCAATACAGGAACAAACATTCCTTTAGAAAAGTTTTGTAGTTGATTCAGTATCTTTTCTTTCATCCTTATAACCTCCATCATTTGTTTTCGTGAAATCGTTTATATTTCACATTATAATAACTAGTTGCATATCTGTATATAGATTTTGCCCTCAAAAAAACGTGTTACCTCATTAGATAACACGTTACTCAATATTACTATTTTTATTTTTGTAATATTCATATATTAATAGTTCGAATAATACTAATACCTTTGGGAAAAATGTATTTGGCATTAGATTTCTATCATCTAATTTATTTGTATCTTCAATTTTAAAGCTTATATGTGAAAGTTTACTTATACTATTTTCACGTTCATTTGTAAATGATATAACTTTAATATCATGTTCCTTTGCTGTTCTAACCTTATTTAATACCATTGGTGTTTCACCAGATTTAGAGATTACTATAACAGCACTTATAGAATCTAAGTTATTCTCAAATACACCTATAGAATCTGTTCCATTGGAGAAAATACACCTCTTACCCATTACTAAAAGTTTCTTATTTATATATTCTGCCACAATTCCTGAAAAACCATTAGCATATATAAAAATAAATTTATGATCATCATTAAATAAAATATCTATAAAATCATCAATTGATTTTCTTTCGTTTATACCTAGTAATCTATCCATATTTAAACTCTCTATAAAATCATTATCATTTAAATTATCTCCCAATTCATTTTTAGTTAAAGATAGTAGGTTATATTGCATTTCTAAAAATCCAGAATAACCAAGTTTTTTAGCTAATCTCATAATAGTAGATGTAGATGTAAAGTTATTCTTTGCAACTCCTCTTACTCCCATTTTATTTACATCATAAATATTGTCTATAATATATTTAAGAACATTTATTTCTGTTTCTGTAAGTCCTTTATTTTGAATAAGCTTTGATATATCCATATTATCACTCCCATAAGCTATGTCTTAAAAATTTTTAGTTTATCTTAAATTATTCTATATTTATATTATAACTTACCAAGTAATCTTCATAAACTAAAATTATTACTATTCATTTTTTTCAGATTATACATAATTTATGATAAATATACTTATATTAAGTACATTATTATATAAAGGAAGTGTGTATTCTATGACTTCTGAAGAAAAGGCTTATATAGCAGGAATAATAGATGGAGAGGGAAGCATTATGCTAATTAAATTTCATAACAATCAATTTCCTGCACCATGTGTAAGTATTAGTTCATCAACAATTGAGTTACTTGAATGGATAAAATCTAAAACTGCTGTAGGAATAATTAAAGGTAAAAAAAACTATAATACAGAAAAACATAAAAATTCCTATACATATGTAGTTAAATATAATACTGCAATAAACCTATTGAAAGAGATTGAACCATATTTAATAATTAACTCTAAAAGAAAACGTGCTAAATTAATCATTGAAAACTATAAAAAAGTAACTTCTAGAAATGGACGATACTCTAAAGAAATGAGAAAAAACAAAGAAGAATTTTACCAAAAATTTATAAGTATAAATTAAAAACCTCACTGAATTTCTTCAGTGAGGTTTATTTTTGGTGGAAGCGAGGGGACACATACTCTACTGTTTTCAGTAGTGCTGACTATATCTTAGACTCGATATAAAAAAATATTTTATCAAGTCTCTCGGCGTGTTATAGAAGCAAAGTATAGTTTAAAATCTTCTATCCTAGTACTTCTTATTCATAGGCTGATTTAACTAAAACCAACTTTGAACTTAGAAGCCTATAAGTCGATACGTGGCTGTTGAGTTTCCTCACATACCACTCGATATTGCCGCCGACTTTACGCTGCGGTTTCATCGATAAAGCCGAGTTTTCACTTATGAATCACTTCATAATGCGACTCTCATGAATCGAACCCCTGTCCGAAAGTGATAACCCCTGAGCATCTCCGAGTGCAGTCTATACTTTAACATTCCCTCCATGTAACGCCCATAGACAGGCTTTACACTTTAGTAGCTTCATAAATTCCGTTCGTAACTCAAAGCTTTGTTACGCTCGGTTCACCGCTAATCGACGCTCTATCCTAAGTCGCGGTAATCAAAGGTAGAACGTTAGCAGACCTATGCTGCTAAAGCTAAATTATTATCGTTTGCGTTTATATTTAGTTCATAGTTTTTTAACGCGGGTCCATGATTCCCTCGACTCGCTTCTCAGGAGTGCCTCACCCCCGTCGAAACCATTACGCCCCCATGATTTAATCATAAGAACGCTGAACGATATTTAATTTTGAGTACTCTACTATGATACAACATATATATATATTAATCAAGTATAAACTATATACTATTATGTTACCTTATTCTATTAACTAAAATAGCTATCTATATATATAATTCTTATCTATATATAGAAATTTATTCTATATATAGATAAGTAATATCTTATTTAATATCTCATTGAATTTTTCATTTGTCTAGCTATATCACGTTTAGCTGCTTTTTCTAGCATTACATCTCTCTTATCATAATTTTTCTTACCTTTTCCTACTGCTAAACTTACTTTTACTAAACCATTTTTTAAATATAATGCAAGTGGTACTAATGTATATCCTTTTTGAGCTGTATATGCTATTAATTTGAGAATTTCTGATTTATGAAGTAATAATTTTCTATCTCTTAATGGATCTCTATTAAATATATTTCCCTGATCATATGGACTTACATGCATATTTCTAACATATACTTCATTATTTCTAATCTCTGCATAGCTATCTTTTAAGTTTGCTTTTCCTGCTCTTATAGATTTTACTTCTGTTCCTACTAATTCTATTCCTGTTTCATATTTTTCCTCTATGAAATAATCGTGACGTGCTTTTCTATTTTCTACAAGCGTTTTTGTTCCTTTAGTTTTAGCCACAAATACCACCACCTTATATAACACTTTACATTTTAGTATATCATTTTTTAATATGCTTTTCAATATATATCCACATATCAAAATAGTAATTAATAATTGAAAATAGTCGCTACGCAAAATGATATACTGCTCCAAAACATTTCAATTATGTTTCTTACACAATATATCACTTTCCTTAACTAGACAATATTTTTACCCTAATTCCTCATATCTCTTAGAAATTATCTTCCTCAAAGCTTTCTATTGGAGTTACTTCATATTCATTTTCATTAACAGCTTCATTTTCTTCATCTTTCTCTTTCACTAAGTCAAAATACACGTCTCTAGCATCTAAATCTACTTTTGAAACTCTTATCTTCACATTATCACCTAATCTGTAAATATTCTTGGTTCTTTCACCTATTAAACATAAATGAGCTTCATCATATACATAATAATCATCATCTAAACTACTTATATGAACTAATCCTTCTATTGTATTTGGAAGTTCAATAAACATTCCAAAGTTTGTAACAGAAGAAATTATTCCTTCATGCTCTTCTCCAATTCTATAACTCATATATTCAGCTTTCTTTAAATCATCTACTTCTCTTTCTGCATCATCTGCTAATCTTTCCATATCTGAGGATTGTGATGACGCATATTGTACTGACTTTTCTAATTTTTTAGACCTGCCTTCATCAATCTTTCCATTTATATATTCTTTAATTATTCTATGAATAATTAAATCAGGATATCTTCTTATTGGTGATGTAAAATGGCAATAATATCTTGCTGCAAGTCCAAAATGTCCCACACATTCTGGTGCATATTTTGCTTGCTTTAGAGACCTAAGTAAAAGTGTATTTATAACTACTTCTTCCTTCTTACCTTTTACTTTTTCTATTACTTCTTGTAAAACTTTTGGATGAATTTCTTTGGTCCATTTAACAGCAATACCTAAGTTATGTGCAAATTCATTAAAATGCATTAACTTTTCTTCATCAGGATCCTCATGAATTCTATATACAAACGGTGCATTAGCCCAATACATATGTTCTGCTATTGTTTCATTACATACAAGCATAAACTCTTCTATCATTCTATTTGCTATAGCTCTTTCGTATGGTTTTATTTCTACTGGTTTCCCAATTTCATCTAAAATAATTTTACATTCTTGAAAATCAAAATCTATTGCACCACGATTCATTCTTCTTTTATGTAATATATTACAAAGATCTTCCATCATTTTAAAATCTTCAACTAAATAATCATATTTATTTATCAATTCTTCATCATTATCTCTTAATATTTTTGTAACATCTGTATATGTCATTCTTTCATTTGTTCTTATTATACTTTCTGAAATTTCATAATTTATTACTTTTCCTTCATTATTTATTTCCATTAAACAACTTAATGTTAATCTGTCTTCTTTTGGATTTAAACTACATATTCCATTAGATAATTTTTTAGGAAGCATTGGTATTACTCTATCTATTAAGTATACAGAAGTAGCTCTTTTAAGTGCTTCTTTATCTAAAGAACTATTTTCCTTTACATAGTTAGATACATCTGCTATATGAACACCTAAAACATAATTTCCTTTCTCATTTTTTTGAATAGATACAGCATCATCTAAATCTTTTGCATCTTCACCATCTATTGTTACCATTCTAAGATCTCTCAAATCTTTTCTTCTTTTATATTCTTCCTCTGGTATTTTTTCATCTATATTTTCAGCATAATTTAAAACCTTTGGAGGAAATTCCTCTGGTAAATTATACTTTTTAATTACTGTTAATATATCAATTCCTTTATCACCTTTTTTACCTAAAATTTCTACTATTTTACCTTCTGGATTTCTTCTTTTTTCAGGCCATTGTGTAATTTCAACTATGACTATATCACCAGTTTCAGCATCATGTTTTTCACTTTTAGGTATAAAAATGTCTTGAAACATTCTCTTGTCATCTGGTACAACAAAACCAAAATTTCTACTATTTTCATAAGTTCCTATTGTTGTTTTATTTGCTCTTTCTATTATTCTTATTATTTCCCCTTCACATTTTTTACCTGGAATCTTTTCTTTTGTTATTTTAGCTATTACTTTGTCTCCATTCATAGCTCCGTTCATACCTGATATTGGTATGAATATATCAACACTTCCATCATCGGGTATAACAAAGCCATATCCTTTAGAGTGTCCTTGAAGTTTTCCTAATATTAAGCCCATTCTTTCTGGTATACCATAATACTCGGTTCTAGTCTTTACTATCTGACCATCTTTCTCCATGGATTTTAATGTCTTTTTAAAAGTTTTAAGTTCTCTTTTACTAATAGCAAAAATTCTTGCAAGTTCGTTTATATCCATTGGCTTATATGCCTGTTCTCTCATAAAATCAAGAATTACCTCTCTTATGTTCATAATATTCCTCCTAAAATTTGTATAAAATTCAATATCTTAAAATAATTTTTTACTACTTTAATAAACTTAAAGTTCCTAAACATGAACTCTTTCTCCACTTACTCATGTTGAAGTAGAGACTCCTTAGTTAAATTTTCCTACAGTATCAAAATACCATATATAAACTAAATTTTATTATAAAACCTACATATATATATTATATCAAAAATAACATTTAATATTCTAATCTTACCATCTTACTATAGTTTTTTCCATAAGATTTTACCTATATCATAAATACTTGGTATTAAGCTGTATTAAATTTTTTTGTAAAATTTTTCAAAGATTTCATTTATATTTACATATTATAATCTTATTATACATTTTTTCTATAATTTCTTAATATATTATAGTAAATATAAATACTTCTATATTTACCTTGATAAAGAAATTTATAATGCTTATACTGTTGGAGGAGTAATTTATGACTTAACTTTCACAGGTTAAAAGCAGTCGCTGCGAGAAATGATATCTTGCTTTGAAACTTTTCACTTCATTAACAAGTTCTAAGCTTTTATTAGAGGACAGTTTAAAGTTAACTATTTAAGCAATATATCATTTTCCTTCGCTAGATAGTATTTTTTTTACTGTAAAAGTTAAAAACATTAATTAAATAACGGGGGGAAGAATAATGAAAAAGAAAACGTTATTATGCGGACTACTAGCTGTAGTTTGTAGTTTAAGTTTAATAGCTTGTGGAAAAAGTACAAGCAGTAAAAATACCTCTGCTCAATCTACAGCTGCTAAAGAAGAAAAAATTAAAGATGGCGGAACTATGGTATTTTCTGCTGGAAGTGATCCAACATTACTTAATCCATTCTATCAAAATAATAGAATAACATTCACTGTAAATAATGCTTTATATAGTCCATTGTACATAATGGATAAAAATGAAACACGTTACTATCTTGCAAAAAGTATAAAAGAATCGTCTGACAAACTTACATATACTCTTAAATTAAAGGATAATTTAAAATGGCATGATGGTAAAAAAATCACAGCTGATGACATAATTTTTTCTATAAACACAATATTAGATAAGAAACAAAATATAGGTGATAGAGAAAGTTTTCTAATTGACGGTAAACAAATTCAAATGAAGAAATTGGATAATGTTACACTAGAAATTAAATTACCACAAGTTTATATTCCTTTTAAAGCTGTTTTAGGTGGTTTACGTCCTATACCAAAACATATCTTTGAAGGTGAATCTGATATAGCAAAATCGCCTAAAAATAATGAACCAATTGGTTCTGGACCATTCAAATTTAAAGAATGGAAAAAAGGAGAGTATCTAACTTTAGAAAGATTTAATGATTATTTTGATGGAAAACCTCATTTAGAAAAAATAGTTTATAGAATTTTATCAGATAAAAATAGTAAGTCTATTGCCTTTGAAAATGGTGAAATAAATACAACTTACGTAGGTGAAAAAAACTTTAATAAATATTCAAAAGATCAAAACTTTAAAACATACAAATTTGATGAATGTATGCCAAATTACATTATGTTCAATTACGAAAATAAAAATTTACAAAAGAAAGAAGTAAGACAAGCAATAAGTTATGCTATTAATAAACAAGATTTATTAAAAAGTGTGTTTGAATCAATCAATAATGCTAAACCAGCATATTCAGTATTTCCATCTAGCACTTTATACTATACAGATAAAGTTGAACATTATGATTATAATTTAGCAAAAGCTAAAGAATTAATGAAAAAATCTAATACTAAAAATATTACATTAAAATTTGCATATATAGCTGGTTCGCAAAATGATATAAATCAATTTAATGTTGTTAAAGCAAATTTAAAAGAAATCGGTATAGATGTAAAACCAGTTGCTTTAGAACAACAGGCTTATTTTTCTCAATTATTTGGTGAAACTAAAAAAACATTTGATATGGTATTAAATGCATATGTTTGTGGTACAGATCCAGATGCATACTCTGGACTATTTGTTAAAGGTGGTTCTATGAATTGGAACTCATATTCTTCAAATCCAGAATTAGATGAATTATGGAAAAAAGCTTCAGTAGAAAAAGATACTAATAAAAGAAAAGAAATGTATGAAACTATACAAAAGAAATTGGCAGAAGAAGCTGTTCAATATAATATAGACTATTCTACTTCAATGATTGCAGTAAATGGTAACATAGGTGGAGTTGAACAAGCTAAAACAGTACCTATTTATATGTTTGAAGATTTATCAAAATTATACTATGTTGATAAATAATATAAATAATCTTATACTCATTTAAATTATGCTCTTTATCTTCATTAAAAATTTTTAAATATACTTTGTGTATTATAAAAGGCATGTATGGTTTCAATTATACCAAACATGCCTTTTAAGTAGTATAAAGGAAAGCAGGTGACTTATGAAAAAATATATATTAAAAAGAGTTTTACAAGCTATACCAATATTATTTTTCGTTTCTATATTATCTTTCTTATTAATGAATTTGGCACCAGGAAATCCAGCTCAAGCTTTTATTACAGTTAAAATGAATCCAGCTCAAGTAGCCCAAGTTAAATCCAGTTTAGGGTTGGATAGACCTATACCTATTAGATATATAAATTGGCTTATGAATATACTTCATGGTAATTTTGGATATTCATATATAACTCATCAACCTGTTACTGAAGAAATACTTGCAAGACTGCCTGCAACTGTAGGTCTTATGGGAGCATCAATGATTATTTCTATAATTTTTGCTATTCCATTAGGTATGATCTCAGCTTTTAAGAAAAATAAGTTTTTTGATAACTGTACCACTATAATATCTTACATAGGCATATCTATACCTAGCTTTTGGTTTGCATTAATGCTTGTTATTTTGTTATCATCAAAACTCAAATTACTCCCTTCTGCTGGTATGCATACTATAGGTGTTGATTCTACCTTAGATGTTATTAAACATAGTATTATGCCTTGCATCGTGTTGAGTTTTCCAAATATAGCTGTATTAACTAGATACCTGCGCTCTAGTGCTTTAAATCAATTCAAAGAAGATTATGTAATTACAGCTTTAAGTAAAGGATTATCCATGAAAAAGGTTTTGTATAGACATATATTAAAAAACTCATTACTTCCACTGATAACAATTCTTGGCATGAGTCTTCCTGAATTAGTTTCTGGTGCTTTCATCACAGAAACTATATTTGGCTGGCCAGGTATGGGTAAATTTGGTTTAAATGCTGTATTTAATAGAGATTATCCTGTAATTATGGCAACAACAATGATATCTTCAATACTTCTTATATTAGGAAATTTAATATCTGATATTTTGTATGGAATATTAGATCCTAGAATCAGGGTGGTGAATAAACATTGAGTGAACGAATATTATTAAATTTCAAAATACATTTAAGTAAAAATAAATTGCTTTTAACTTCTATAATTGTTCTTATGATTATAATTTTAAGCTGCATTTTTGCTTTTTTATCTCCATATGAACCAAATAAACTTGATATTTCAAATAAGTTATCTCCCCCAAGTTTAAAACATATTTTTGGCACAGATGAACTTGGACGCGATTATTTGACAAGAGCTCTTTATGGTGGAAGGATTTCTTTAATAGTTGGTTTTTTATCTATGATAGTTTCTATTGTACTAGGTACTTTAATCGGAGTTATAAGTGGATTCTTAGGTGGTATAGTAGATAGTTTAATTATGAGACTAATCGATATACTTATGTGTATACCTACTTTTTTTCTTATATTAATTGCTAATGCATACTTAGAACCAAGTATAAAAAACATAATCATAATTATAGGCCTATTTGGTTGGATGGGAGTAGCTAGATTAGTTAGAGCTGAAACCTTATCTTATAAAGAACGAGATTATGTAATATGTTCTAAATCTTTAGGAGCAAGCAATCTTCATATGATAAAAAAACATATAATCCCTAATGTATTCCCGACTGTAATAGTTATGTCCACTTTAAACATAGCCGGAGCAATACTTACAGAATCTGCTTTAAGTTTTTTAGGTTTAGGAGTGCAACAACCTATGGCTTCCTGGGGAAGCATGCTTCAGAATGCTCAGAGTTATATAACATCTAAACCACATATGGCCATATTTCCTGGGTTATATATTCTATTTACCGTATTAAGCTTTAATATATTAGGTGATGCCTTTAGAAGTATCTTAGATCCTCAATCTTATTAATAGAAATCTTACATATACTCACTATAATATAACAAATGTATATATTGTATAAAAAACTTTCACATGGGTAAAAAATTATAAAAAAACAAGCACACAAGGTGCTTGTTTTTCTTATCTATTTTATAACATTTAATAATATTCCACCGAATTTAAGTATTACTGGTGCGAAAACAAGTGAAACTATTGTCATAAGTTTTATTAATATGTTCATTGCTGGACCTGATGTATCTTTAAATGGGTCACCTACAGTATCTCCAACAACTGCTGCCTTATGAGCATCACTACCTTTTCCACCATGAGCTCCGCCTTCGATATATTTCTTAGCGTTATCCCATGCTCCACCAGCATTAGCCATAAATATAGCCATAAGAACACCTGTAGCAACTGCTCCACCTATTAATCCACCAAGTGCTTCAACACCTAATAATAGACCAACACCTATTGGAACAACTATAGCAAGTATTCCTGGTAAAAGCATTTCTTTTAATGCTGCTCCAGTTGAAATATCAACACATCTTTTATAATCTGGAGTTTCTTTACCTTCCATTATTCCTGGTTTTTCTTTAAATTGTCTTCTAACTTCTTCAATCATTTCATTAGCTGCTTTACCAACTGATTCCATTGTTAAAGCACCAAATAAGAATGGAAGCATAGCTCCAATAAATAATCCAACAAGAGTTATAGGATTTAATAAATCTATAGCTGTAAGATTAACAGATTGTGCATAAGATGCGAATAATCCTAATGCTGTAAGTGCTGCAGAACCTATTGCAAATCCTTTACCTATTGCTGCAGTAGTATTACCAACTGCATCTAGTTTATCAGTTATTTCTCTTACTGATGATGGTAATTCTGACATTTCAGCTATTCCACCAGCATTATCTGCTATTGGACCATATGCATCAACTGCAACTGTAATTCCTGTTGTTGAAAGCATTCCTATAGCTGCTAAAGATATACCATATAATCCGTGAGTTGCTTCACTTAATCCACCCATTACAAAGAATGAAACAATTACACCAATAACTATAAATATTATTGGTAATACTGTTGAGTACATTCCTACTGCTAATCCAGAAATTATTGTAGTTGCTGCACCAGTTTCAGACTGCGCACCTATCTTTTTAACTGAATTATATTCATCAGAAGTATACATTTCTGTTACTTTACCAATTAACATACCAACGATTAATCCTGCTGTAATTGCTGCAAAAGCTTTAAAATCTCCAAAAATTTTATTACTTAATACTGCTGCTAATATAATAACTAAAATTCCTGCAATATATGTACCAGAATTTAATGCCTTTTGAGGATTTTGTGCTTTACTCTTTCTAGCTATTACTACACCAATAATTGATGCTATAATTCCTGCTGCTGAAAGTAAAAATGGGAATAATATTGCTCCTTTTTCTACATTAAGACTTCCAACATATAAAGCTCCAAGAGTTAATGCTGAAATTAATGAACCTACATATGATTCAAAAAGGTCAGCTCCCATACCAGCAACGTCTCCAACGTTATCACCAACATTATCAGCTATAACAGCTGGGTTTCTTGGGTCATCTTCTGGTATTCCTGCTTCAACTTTACCAACAAGGTCTGCTCCAACGTCAGCAGCTTTAGTATATATACCACCACCAACACGTGCAAATAGTGCTATTGAACTTGCACCTAAACCAAAACCTGTTAAAAATTTAATTTCTCCACCAAATATTAAATATAATGCACTTAAACCTACAATACCTAAACCTACAACTGCCATTCCCATAACAGCTCCACCAGAAAAAGCAATCTGAAGTGCTTTTGATTGACCATTTCTTGCTGCATTAGCTGTTCTAACATTAGCTTTAGTAGCAATGTTCATTCCAAAATATCCAGCAAATATTGAAAGGATAGCTCCTGCAATGAAACATATTGCTGTTTCCCAACCAATTGCAAATAAAATAATAGCTCCTACAAGAACCACAAATATTGCTAATGACTTATACTCTCTTCCTAGAAAAGCCATAGCACCCTCATGTATGTAGCCTGCTATTTCTTTCATTCTGTCAGTTCCTTCTTCTTCTTTAGTAATACTATTACTTAGAATAAATGCAAATATTAATGCCAAAATTCCTGCGATAGTTGCTAATAAATACATATTCAATTTTATCGCTCCTCCTAAAATATTTTTGATTTTATATTATATTCATTGCTATTGTAACAACAGCAAATATTATACTAGATATTATAGTAATTCTTGCTAAAACTGATTCTGATGTTTTTACTTTATATTTCGTAAAATAGGTTTCTCTTCCACCTGTTCCAAAACCTGTAAACCCATCATTTTTACTTGGCTGCATCATAATTGATACAATAACTATTATTGCTGCTATTATTTGTACCGCGATTAAAGCTTTTTCCATGATAAACACCTCCTCGTGTACTAAACATACAATTTATTTTAGCACACTAATGGAAAGATTACAATAATAATAAAGGGGTACATTAAGCGCCCCTTTATCTTTATGCACCTAACTATGAATTATATCATAATTAGATACGTTTATTCAATATATTTTTAACATTTATATCAATTATCTATTTATGTTATAGAATGCTTTTAATCCTCTGTATTCTCCCATTTCTGCTAATTCTTCTTCAATTCTTAATAATTGGTTGTATTTAGCAACTCTTTCACTTCTTGAAGGAGCTCCAGTTTTTATTTGTCCTGCATTAACACCAACAACTAAATCAGCTATTGTAGTATCTTCAGTTTCTCCAGATCTATGAGAAACAACTGCAGTATATCCAGCTCTTTCAGCCATTTCTATAGCATTTAATGTTTCAGTTAATGTTCCAATTTGGTTAAGTTTTATAAGGATTGAGTTAGCAGTCTTAGTTTCTATACCTTTAGCAAGTCTCTTAGTGTTAGTTACGAATAAGTCGTCTCCAACTAATTGAACTTTATCTCCAACTTTATCAGTTAATACTTTCCATCCTTCCCAATCTTCTTCTGCCATACCATCTTCGATTGAGATTATTGGATATTTTTCTACTAAATCAGCATAGAATTGAGCCATTTCAGCTGGAGTAAGAGTTTTTCCTTCTCCTGTTAATTCATATTTATTAGTATCAGTGTTAAAGAATTCTGATGAAGCTGGGTCTAAAGCTATGAATATATCTTTTCCTGGAGCGTATCCAGCTTTTTCGATAGCTTCAATAATAACTTGGATAGCTTCTTCGTTTGATTTTAGGTTAGGAGCGAATCCACCTTCGTCACCTACTCCAGTTTCATATCCTTTTGATTTTAAGATTGATTTTAATGCATGGTAAACTTCAGCAGACATTCTTAAAGCTTCGCTGAATGAAGGAGCTCCTGCTGGCATAACCATGAATTCTTGTAAGTCAACAGTGTTATCAGCATGTTTTCCACCATTTAATATGTTCATCATTGGAACTGGTAAAACTTTTCCATTAACTCCACCTATGTATTGATATAAGCTTAATCCTAATGATTTAGCAGCTGCTTGAGCGCATGCAAGAGATACTCCTAAAGTAGCATTTGCACCTAATTTAGCTTTGTTTTCAGTTCCATCAAGTTCTATCATAGCTTTATCTATAGCTACTTGATCAAGAACGTTCATTCCAACTAATTCTTCTGCTATTAAAGTGTTAACATTATCTACAGCTTTTAAAACACCTTTTCCAACATATTTTGATTTATCTTCATCTCTAAGTTCAACAGCTTCGAACATACCAGTTGATGCTCCTGATGGTACACCAGCTCTTCCAACTGTTCCATCTTCTAATGTAACTTCAACTTCAACAGTTGGGTTAGCTCTTGAATCTAAAATTTGTCTTGCATAAACATCAATAATTTCAATGTAATTTTTCATTATAATATCCCTCCACTTTTTATTAATTAATAATTAGCAATTAATAATTAATAATTTATAATCAACCTTCAATATTCTATGTAAAATATATGTATTATAGTACATTGTAAAATGTCAATTATTTCTTATTAATATATTAATGTTTAATTAGAACTTACTTCTTTATTATTTATCAATAATATATCAATTATTAATCATATATAAATATTATTTAATTAAATTTTCTCCTGTCATTTCCTTTGGTTTTTCAAGTCCCATAACTTTAAGCATTGTAGGTGCTATATCAGCTAATTTCCCACCATCTTTTAACTCTTTTGCATCTTTTGATACATATACAAAAGGTACTGGACTTGTTGTATGTGCTGTCATTGGTTTTCCTGTAGAATAATCTATCATTTGTTCTGAATTTCCATGGTCAGCTGTTATAAATACTGTTCCATCTTTTTCAAGCATTTTATCAACAACTTTTTGTAAGCACTTATCTACAGTTTCTACAGCTTTTTTAGCTGCTTCCATTACTCCTGTATGACCAACCATATCTGGATTTGCATAGTTAAGTATTATTAAATCATATTTATCAGAATCAATTCTACTTAACAACTCATCTGTAACTTCATATGCACTCATTTCTGGTTGCAAATCATATGTAGCAACTTTTGGTGATGGTATAAGAGCTCTTTCTTCATTTTTATTTGGAGCTTCTACTCCACCATTAAAGAAGAAAGTTACATGGGCATATTTTTCTGTTTCTGCTATTCTAAGTTGAGATTTTCCTAATCCACTCACATACTCTCCAAGAGTGTTTGCAAGTTTTTGTGGTTTATATGCTACTGTAACATTTTCTATTGTTTT
Source organism: Haloimpatiens myeolchijeotgali (assembly GCF_042688525.2). Taxonomy (GTDB): domain Bacteria; phylum Bacillota; class Clostridia; order Clostridiales; family Clostridiaceae; genus Haloimpatiens. The sequence goes on along the minus strand of NZ_JBHWAB010000001.1, from coordinate 661,668 downwards.
ATCATATTGAGTCATACATACATAATTTAAATCTAAAGTTTCTCTTTTGAAACCAGTAAATTCTCTATCATTTATAGCTCTTGTTAACTCTCTAGCTCTATCTGGTCTAAAATTGAAGAATATTATTGAGTCTTTATTTTCAATTTTAGCAGTTGGTTCTCCATTTTCTAATATTACTGTTGGAAGAACAAATTCATCTGTTTTATTATCATGATAAGATTTTTCAACAGCTTCGATAGCGCTTCCAGCTTTTTCACCATTGCCAAGAACTAATGCATTGTAAGCAAGTTCTACTCTTTCCCATCTATTATCTCTATCCATTGCATAATATCTTCCTGAAACTGTTGCTAATTTACCTACTCCAATTTCATTCATATATTCTTCAATCTCATTTATGTATTGTTTTGCAGATGTTGGTGGAACATCACGTCCATCTAAAAATGCATGAACATATACTTTTTTCATTCCTTTATCTTTAGCTAATTTTAATAATCCTTTTAAATGTTCTATGTGTGAATGTACTCCACCATCAGACAATAGTCCTAATAAATGAAGTGAAGAATTATTATTTAAAGCTTTTTCTATTACATTTATAAAAGCTTCATTTTCTGCAAATTTACCTTCATTAGCCTCTTTAGTTATTCTTGTTAATTCTTGATAAACAATTCTTCCTGCACCAATATTTAAATGTCCAACTTCTGAATTACCCATTTGACCTTCTGGAAGTCCTACACTTAAACCACTTGCTTTTAATTGTGTATGTGGATAATTTGAATATAATCTATCAAAATTTGATGTATTAGCTGCTTTAATAGCGTTTCCGTCTTCATGATCTGATATACCAAACCCATCCAAAATCATTAACATTACAGGTTTCTTTTTCATTAAAACACCCCGCGTTCTTTAGTTTTCTAGTCTGCTAGTTGCTAGCAGCTACCTATTAGCTACTAGCAAACTATCAAACTAATCTATAAAAGCTCACTAAAAGTTTACTATTTTAGAGAAATCTTCAGCTTTTAAGCTTGCTCCACCTACTAATGCTCCATCTATATCTGATTGTTCCATTTGTTCTTTTATTGTATTAGGTTTAACTGATCCACCGTATTGAATTCTTACTTTTTCTGCTACTTCTTTTCCTAATACTTCTTCTACTGTTTTTCTTACAAATGCAATTGTTTCATTAGCTTGTTCTGAAGTTGCAGTTTTTCCTGTTCCTATAGCCCAAATTGGCTCATATGCTATAACCATTTTTGAAACTTGTTCTGCATTTAAACCTTGAAGATCTAATTTTACTTGTCTTGCAAGTACTTCTTCAGTTATATCTGCTTCTCTTTCTTCAAGAGTTTCTCCGATACATAATATAGGAAGTAAATTATGTTCAAATGCTTTCTTTATTTTCTTATTTATTGTTTTATCAGTTTCATTGAAATATTGTCTTCTTTCACTATGACCTAAAACTACAAAGTCTACTCCCATTTCTTCTAGCATTGAAGGAGCTATTTCTCCTGTAAATGCTCCACTTTCTTCAAAATGCATATTTTGAGCTCCAACTTTTACATTTGTTCCTTCAGCAGCTTTTAATACAGCATCTAAGCAAACGAATGTTGGACAAACAACTACATCACATTTAGCATCTTTTACAAGTGGTTTTAATTCTTCAACTAATTTAACAGCTTCTTTAACTGTTTTATTCATTTTCCAGTTTCCTGCAATAATTGGTTTTCTCATTTTACAAACACCCCGCTCTTTCTAATTATTTTTAACATTTATAGTAAGTTAAGAGATTCTATATAGTTTAAACTATTTATCATTAAGTGCTGCTATTCCTGGTAATTCTTTTCCTTCTAAGAATTCTAGTGAAGCTCCACCACCAGTTGAAATATGAGTCATCTTATCGCCAAAGCCTAATTGGTTAACAGCTGCTGCACTGTCTCCTCCACCTATTATTGTTGTAGCATTACTTTCTGACATTGTTTTAGCTATTGCGTGAGTTCCTTTTGCAAAGTTAGCAAATTCAAATACTCCCATTGGTCCGTTCCATACAACTGTTTTAGCTTCTCCTATTGCACTTGCAAATAATTGTCTAGTTTTTGGTCCTATATCTAATCCTTCATGATCACTTGGGATATCTCTACCTTCTGATATTATTGGAGTTTCATTTTCACCAAATTGTTTAGCATAAGTTATATCTATTGGAAGTAATAATTTAACTCCTTTATCTTCAGCTTTTTTCATCATTTCTTTTGCATATTCCATCTTATCTTGTTCTAAAAGTGAATTACCTATTTCATGTCCTAAAGATTTTAAAAATGTATATGCCATTCCTCCACCTATTATTAAAGTATCAACTTTATCTAATAAGTTATTTATAACTCCAAGCTTATCTGAAACTTTTGCACCACCTAATATTGCTACAAATGGTCTTTGTGGATTTTCAACAGCATTTCCTAAGAATTTTAACTCTTTTTGAATCAAATATCCACAAACTGAAGTATCAATAAATTCAGTTACACCAACAGTTGAACAGTGAGCTCTGTGTGCTGTTCCAAAAGCATCATTTACAAATACATCAGCAAGAGATGCTAATTCTTTTGAAAAAGTTTCAACATTTTTAGTTTCTTCTTTTCTATATCTTGTATTTTCAAGTAATACTATTTCTCCGTCTTTCATAGCTTCAACTGCTTTTTTAGCATTTTCTCCAACTACATTGTCATCTTTAGCAAATACTACTTCTTTTCCAAGCATTTCTGAAAGTCTTTTTGCTACAGGTGCTAATGATAATTCTGGTTTTGGCTCTCCCTTTGGTTTTCCAAGGTGTGAGCATAATATAACTTTCGCACCATTTTCAACTAAGTATTTTATTGTAGGCATAGCTCCAACTAGTCTGTTCTCGTCTGTTATAACCCCACCTTTTAGTGGTACATTGAAATCACATCTTACTAAAACTTTTTTACCTCTAACCTCTATATCTTCTACAGTTTTCTTATTTAATTGCATGATTTTCTCTCCTTTCATGTATGAATGGTTTTAATTATGCAAGCATCAATAGATTTATATTAATTGTAAACTCATAATTCAACTATTAAATCTTTTATTGAATTATCAATTTACAATTAATTTGTTTATTATACAATTTTATCAATTTATATGTTTTAAAGCTAAGAGTGAAAAGTTAAATATGAAAATTTCATACAAATAACTTTCCACTCCTAATTTTATATAAATTCAGCCAATATTTCTACATAAATTTTAAAATTATAGTCTATCAGCAACATATTTAGTTAAATCAGCTAATCTGTTTGAATAACCAAATTCATTATCATACCAAGAAATAACTTTTACTAGTCTTGGTCCCATAGTCATTGTTGATAATCCATCAACGATTGAAGATCTTTCATCTGCTCTGTAGTCTATTGATACAAGTGGTTCTTCGCTATATCCTAGTACTCCTTGCATTTCTCCTTCTGCATATTTCTTGAATGCAGCATTTACTTCTTCAACTGTAACATCTTTATCTAATTCACAAACAAGGTCAACTAATGAAACTGTTGGAGTTGGTACTCTTACAGCCATTCCGTTTAATTTTCCATTTAATTGAGGAAGAACTTTAGCAACTGCTTTAGCAGCTCCTGTAGTTGTTGGTATCATTGCTTCTGCTGCTGCTCTTCCTCTTCTTAAATCACTATGAGGAGCATCTAATATTTTTTGGTCATTAGTGTATGAGTGAACTGTTGTCATTAATCCATTTTTAATTCCGAATTCTTTTTCAAGAACTTTAGCAAATGGAGCTAAGCAGTTTGTTGTACATGAAGCATTTGAAATTATGTTATGGTTAGCATTATCATATTCTTCTTCATTAACTCCCATAACTATTGTTATATCTTCATCTTTAGCTGGAGCTGAAATAAGAACTTTTTTAGCACCTGCTTCTAAATGAAGAGCAGCTTTTTCTCTGTTTCTGAATAATCCAGTTGATTCTATAGCGATGTCTATTCCTAATGCTTTCCATGGAAGGTCTTTAGGATTTCTTTCTGCATAGATTTTTATTTCTTTACCATTAACAACTATAGCGCCTTCTTTAGCTTCTACAGTTCCTTCGAATTTTCCGTATAATGAATCGTATTTTAATAAGTGAGCTAGAGTAGCTGGGTCAGTTAAGTCATTGATTGCAACTACTTCTAAATCATTAGAATAGTTTTTAAGTAATGCTTTAAATACATTTCTTCCTATTCTTCCAAAACCATTAATAGCAACTTTTTTCATTTGAAATTACCTCCTAAAATTTTATCTCTCTTTATTTTTTTATTTATATATATATTTTATGTGAATTTTATTAAGAGCAATTTTATGATTATTTTGATTGATTTTCTAAAGTTGTCACTATTTCATTAGCAACGCCTTCATCTGTTATAAGAATTCCACTTTTCATATTTAATTCAGTGGCTAATATAGCTTTTGATTTACTTTTTCCTCCTGCTATTGCAATTGAAATATCTATATTTTTTATATCTTCTCTTCTTATTCCAATAGTTGGTGTAAAATCCACTATATCACCATTTTCATCAAAATAATAACCAAAAGCTTCAGCAACAGCACCTTTATCTAATAGTTTTTTCACTTCTTCATCTGTCATTCCTCTTCTTATTGCCATTTCTTCTGCTTTTCCAATACCATAAATTAATATATTACATGATTTGATTTTATCTATTATTTCTTTTATATTTTTCTCATTAAGTATTGCATTTAATGCATTATCACTCAAATTATCTGGAACATGCATCAATCTATAATTTGCATTAATTTTTTCTGCCAATCTTGCTGTCAATGTGTTTGATTGTGTTTCCACATCTCTTCCCATTCCACCTCTTGCCGGTAGAACTAGTATGTTACTAACTTTATTAATTTTTGGTATATTATCTACTATAGATTTAACAGTACTTCCACCCGTAAGCGAAATCACTGTATTTTCGCTAAGTTTATCTTTTATATAATTAGCTCCTGCTTTTCCTAATTCATTCATAACTGTTATATCATCTTCTATATCTCCTGGAACTACTACTACATCTTTTAATTTTAAATTTTTCTTTATATAGTTTTCTAAAGTTGATAGTCCTTTTATTTCATGAATGAATTCTTTTAATTTTTCTAGTATCTCTTCTCCATCATTTGTAACTGTCATTCCTGGAGTATTTACTTCAATTAAATTTTGGTTCTTTAAAAAGTTTATTTCTGTTCTAACTATTCTTTCACCTATTCCTAACTTATTTGCTAATATTCTTCTTCCAATAGGTTGATTATAATATATACCTCTTAATATGGTATATCTTTTTTCTATTACCTCTATTAATTCAGGAACTATTTTCTTTTGTAACTTAAGAATTTCATGCATTTGCTGCAAGTCAAACACCTCTTTGGACTTTTCGTGTCCCATATATCTGTTTCATGTCCCAACACTATTATAAATTATATATTATGAGATATCAACTTTTTTAAAGCATATTTAAAAATTTTTTTTTAATAATTAGGTAAAACTTTAAAAAATAGGAGCATTTGCTCCTTTTTTTTAAAATCGTTTTCGTTTACTTGAAGATTTAATTCCTAGCTCTTCTCTATATTTTGCCACAGTTCTTCTTGAAATATTCATATCCTCTTTTTTTAAAATATCACATATCTTTTGGTCAGATAAAGGTTTTTTCTTATCTTCACTTTCAATACATTCTTTTATTTTATTCTTAATTTTTATTGTTGAAATATCATCTCCATAAGCTTGTGATGATATACCTACTGTAAATAAGTCTTTTATTTTAACTATACCTTTATTAGTATATATATATTTATCTCTTATAGCTCTACTTACTGTTGACTCATGCATATCTATTCTATATGATATTTCTTTCAAAGTCATAGGTTTTAAATATTCTTTTCCATAATCAAAATAATCTCTTTGTAAATCTATGATTTGTTCTAATACCCTATAAATTGTACTTTTTCTATGCTGTATACTTTTTATAAGAAACATTGCATTATTTATTTTTTTCTTTACATAATCTGCTGTATCATTATCATTATCATTATTTTCACTTGATACTATATTTTTATATAATGGACTTATTTTTAATTTTGGCAATATATCATCATTCATAATTATATGATATTCACCATCAATTTTTCTTATATATGCATCTGGTGCAATATATTTTACATTCTCTCCTGTATAAAAGCCTCTAGCTGGCTTTGGTTCTAATGTTCGTATGAAATCTACATATCTTTGCACTTCACTCTTTTTTATTTTTAATTTTTTGGATATCTCACCTAATTTATTGTTTGCTAAAAGTTCAAGACAATCATCTATTAACCCAAATAAATTTTCATCTTTTATTCCTTTTTTATTAAGTTGAATTTTTAAACACTCTTTTAAATCTCCACAAGCTATTCCATCAGGTTCTAAAGATTGTACTACTTTTAAAGCATATTCTACATCATCTTTTTTAGCTTCTATCTCTTCACAAATATTCTCAACTGTATTATCTAAATACCCTCTATTATCTAAATTTTCAACTATATATTTACATATTTCTTTTGTATATTCTCCTTCATTCACTTCTATTATTTGTTCATTTAAATAATCCTTTAATGACTTCTTATTAGAAATAAATGTAAAAGGCGACACCGTTTCTTCTTCATTTCTATAATAATTTTTCCCGCTATAGTTATCAAAATTTAAATATTCAATAAATTTTTTGTAATCTATTTCATTGTTTTTTTCCTTTAAATTACTATTTGTATCATATTCCGCATCTAAAACTGGATTTTCTTCTACTTCTTTACCTATATATTCTTGAAGTTCAAAACCAGACATTTGAAGCATTTTAACTGAAAGCTGCATCTGTTGAGTCATTACAAGCCTTTGTTCTTGAGTCAATTTTAAGTTGAAATCTAACTTCAATTCTATCACCACTCAATCTATTATAATTATTCCACGTTATTATAAATTATAACATAGAATAATTAAAAAAGCTCAGCCCCTAAGGGCTGAGCTTTTATTAACGTTCTCCTTTTATATAAGGATCTCCATCTGCTGCTGGTGGTACTGTTTTTCCAACAAATCCAGCAAGAGCAAGCATTGTTAATACATATGGGATTGATGCATAAAACTCACTTGGTAAATTCCAACTAAAGCTTTGAGCAACCATCTCAAAAGCACTACCAAAAGCAAACAACATACATGCCCACATTGTTCCTATAGGATTCCAATTACCAAAAATCATTGCGGCAAGTGCTATAAATCCACGACCTGCAACCATTCCTTCTCTATAAACTGGAGTTGTTCCAATTGAAAGTGCTGCGCCTCCAAGTCCTGCGAAAACTCCGGATAAAATAACGCAAAGATATCTCATTTTGTATACATTTATTCCTAATGTATCTGCAGCTGCTGGATGCTCTCCTACAGCTCTAATTCTTAAACCTAAAGGTGTTTTAAATAAAACAAAATGTGATACAAATACTAAAACAATTGCTAATATAACAAACCAATTTAATCCTGATAGAAATTCACCTAAAATTGGTATACCTTTAATAGATTCTGGTACTTTATACACAAGACCTTTTACTATGTCTGTTTGACCACCTTTGTGGAAAACTTTCATTATCAAGAAACTGGCCAGTGCTGCTGAAAATAGATTTATGGCTGTACCAGAAATAATTTGATCTGCTCTCAAATTTATACTTAAGAAAGCATGAATAGCTGCTATTGCTCCACCAGCAACCATTGCAAAAACTATTCCCATTATAGGACTTCCAGTTACATATGAGCCCAATACTGCAAAAAAAGCACCCATAATCATCATACCTTCTAACCCTATATTAACTACTCCTGATCTTTCTGAAAATACTCCTCCAAGACCAGCAAAAATCAAAGGAGCCGCTATTCTAAGTGTTGAATCTATTATTGAAATAATTTGATTACTCATTTACAATCGCTCCTTTCTTCTTTCTGTCTTGAAAATACTTAACTATATAATCTGTAGCTACAAAAATTATAATTACTGCTTGAATTAAACCTACTATTTCCTTTGGAATACCATTCAATTGCAATACTCTTGAACTACTATTCAAAGCACCAAATAATACTGCTGCCGCTATACAGCCTAATGGATTACTTTTAGCTAAAAGTGCAACGGCTATACCGTCAAATCCAAAATTAGGGAAAGCCATCATATCTTGAGCTTGATGCATAACACCGGCAATATGTGTTGCTCCACCAATTCCTGCTATAGCTCCTGATAAAACCATTGCAAGAACGATATTTTTTGATATATTAACTCCACCATATTCCGCACCATATGGATTTATACCAACTGCTCTTATTTCATATCCAATAGTTGTTTTCCATAATAACCAATAAATAAAAATAGCGCATATGATTGCAATTATTAAACTTATATTTGCTCTACTACTAGGACTAAATCTTAAAAGTTGTGCACTTTTTTGAATTATTGGAGTAGTAGCTTTACCTTTAAGTGCAAACGCAGATCTCAAAACTATCCAGTTTACTAAATACATACCTATAAAGTTCATCATAATTGTATTAATAACTTCATTGGTTCCAAATTTAGCCTTTAAATATCCTGGTATAGCTCCCCAAATTCCTCCTGCAATTATACCACCTAATATAATTAATATAACATGAATCACAGGATTAAGCCCTGGTATTAATCCTACTACTGCACCTGCTCCCATTCCAACTATAAATTGTCCTTCTACACCAATATTAAATAGACCACATTTAAATGCAATAGCATTTGCAATACCTGTAAATATCAATGGGGTTACATACACCAAAGTATTTAAAGTATTTCTCTTAGTAGCAAAACTTCCCTTCCAAATATATTTAAATAAATCACCTAACGCTGAAAAATACTCAAATATTGAATATCCTTTTGCCCACATAACAAAAAATACTGCTACAAACACTGCAAGAACTACTGCTAAAAAGGGAAATAATATACTCTTTAAACCTTCAACTATAGGATTTTTTGCAGCACTGTTTGGCTTATTACTCAACGTCATTCACCTCTTCCTTGTTATCCAATTTTCCACCCGCCATGAGTACTCCTAATTTTTGTTCATTAGCATCTTTCCTATCAAGAATATCAACGATTTCTCCATCATACATAACCGCTATCCTATCAGACAGAGATAAAACCTCATCTAATTCCAATGATACTAGTAATACCGCTTTACCTGAATCTCTTTCCTCTACAAGCTTCTTGTGTATAAATTCAATAGCACCAACATCTACTCCTCTTGTAGGTTGAGAAGCAATTAATAAATCTGGATCTTTTGAAATTTCCCTTGCTACAATTAATTTCTGTTGATTACCACCTGATAAAGCAGATGCGGGTACTTCATCATTTGGAGTTCTTACATCATATTCTTTTATTAAATCTTGACTATATTTTCTTATACTACTATAATTCATTACTCCTTTTTTACTAAAAGGTTCTTTATGATGTCTTCCTAAAACTATATTTTCATACAATGAATATTTAAGTATTAGTCCTCTTTTATGTCTATCTTCTGGAATATGTCCAATTCCATTATCAATTATTTCTCTTGGTGTTTTTCCATAAATATCATTACCTTTTAATACAATTTTTCCCTTTTCTGGTTTCTTTAAACCTGTTAACGCTTCTATAAATTCAGACTGCCCATTACCATCTACACCTGCAATACCAAGTATTTCTCCTCCATGTACAGTTAAATTTAATCCTTTAACTGCTGGTATTCCTCTTTGATCTTTAACATGTAAATCTTCAATTTTCAATATTTCTTTACCTATATTTGCCTTTTTCTTATCTACTACTAGTTGTACTTTTCTACCTACCATAAGTTCTGCAAGTTCATCTATACTAGTATCTTTTGTATGAACTCTTCCTGTAACTTTTCCTCTTCTTATTATTGTAACTCTATCACTCATACTCATAACTTCCTTTAGCTTATGAGTTATAAGTATTACTGATTTGCCTTCTTTTTTTAAATTATCAATTATAACTCCAAGTTCTTCTATTTCTTGTGGAGTTAATACAGCCGTAGGTTCATCTAATATTAATATTTCTGCACCTCTATATAGTGCCTTAAGAATTTCAACTTTTTGTTGTTGTCCTACTGATATATCTTCTATGATAGCCTTAGGATCAATATTAAATCCATATTGAGATGCTATTTTCTCAACATCTGCTATAGCTTTATTTATGTCTGTTTTCAATCCCTTTTTAGGCTCTATACCTAAAACTATATTTTCTGCTACAGAAAAATTGTGTACAAGCATAAAATGCTGATGTACCATCCCTATACCTAATTTTATAGCATCATTTGGATTAGTTATTTTTACCTTTTTACCTTTAACAAAAATTTCACCTTTTTCAGGTTGATATAATCCATATAATACATTCATTAAAGTTGTTTTTCCTGCCCCATTCTCTCCAAGTAAAACATGAGTTTCACTTTTAAGAAGTTCAAAGTCTACATTATCATTTGCTACTGTTCCTGGAAATATTTTAGTTATCCCCTTCATTTCAACTACTTTTTCCATCGAATACTCCTCCTATTCCACCTAAGAATAGTTACAATTCATATTGTTTTTGTTTAGAAAAAGCTAGATGCAAATACATCTAGCTTTATTCTATTTATTAATTAAATTTACTTCATACCAAAATTAAAATATTATTTAACAACGTCAGTTTTGAATTTTCCTGCTTCTTCTTTAGTTTCTGGAACTTCTATTTTTCCAGTTTTTATTGCATCTTCATATTTCTTAACTAAATCTAATACTTCTTTAGGAACATTTTTCTTAGAACTTGGTGCTATTCCTACACCATCTTCTTTTAATCCAAATACGTGAGTTTTTCCACCTTCAAACTTATCATTTACAATATCTAATACTGCTTGTTTAGTTGCTGTGTCAACTCTCTTCATCATACTTGTTAATATTACATCATCATACATTGGCTTACCTTTATCATCAGTGATTGCAACAGCTTGGTCTTGGTCAACACCTATAGCCCAAACATTTTTTCCTGCATTTCTAAGTTCTTTAGTGGCTTTAAATAATCCTATTCCAACACCACCAGCTGCATGGAATACTATATCGCAACCTTCATTGTATTCAGTTTTAGCAATTTCGTATCCTTTGTTTGTATCACCAAAACTATCAGCATATTTAACTACCACTTTAATATCTGGGTTCACTGCTCTTGCACCAGCTATGTATCCAGCTGCAAATCTATTTATTAGAGGAAAATCTTTACCACCAATAAATCCAATTTTATTTGTTTTTGACATCTTAGCTGCTACTACTCCTACTAAGAATGATCCTTCATGCTCTTTAAACATTAATGATTGAACATTTGGTTTTTCAACTACAGCATCAACTATAGCAAATTTTTTATCTGAATTTGCTTTTGCTATATTTTCCATAGCTTTTTGCATTTGGAAACCAATCCCAAATGTTAAATCACACTCTTGATCTAAAGCTAAAGATTGTAAATTTGCTTCATAATCTTCTTTTTTCTGTGATTCTATTGGAAAATATTGTACTCCAGTTTCCTTCTGTGCTTCTTTAATTCCTGCATTTGCAGATTGGTTAAATGATTTATCATTCAAACCACCTTCATCAGTAGAAAGACCAATTTTTATATCTTTTCCCTTTTGAGCTTGTTCAGTTGCTGGTTTGTTAGCGTTTTCATCTTTTGTCTTACCACAACCAACAAACAATGATGCAACCATAGCCATTGAAGCAATTATTGCAACTACTTTTTTCTTATTCATTTTTAATACCTCCCAAATTATAAAATTAATTTATATGGTTTATTTTGCACAAATTTTATAAAAAAATATGTGAGAAAATATGTAAACAACATTCAAATTTAACTATTCTACAAAAATAACAAAATTCCTTCAAAAAAAAATTAATTTTTTTAACTATTTTTAAATTTTAAAACATTTGATTTTATTATACAATATTTTAAATAAAAAATAAATAAAGAGTTAAGAATTGAAAATTTTTTTTATATTTTCACTCTTAACTCTTTATTGTGTCAATTTTAATATGCTAACTCATATAACCTGCTTTTTTAAGCACTTCTTGAGCTTTTTCTCCTTCATCATCAGCTACTAATATTACTGGTCCTGTACATCCCATTCCACTTTCTGAATATATGTCTTCTTTCCATAATGACTTACAAGCATCTTCAAGTTCAAGGATATCAATTCCAGGTATTGCGAAAGTTACTATTTTCTTAGGAGGCATCTTTACTTCTTCTTCTGTAGAAGCAGATGCTTTTTTAGTAACCTTATCTATTTCTTCTTGAAAACCAGCTTTTTTAGCATTAGTAAATTCAGCTTTAGCTATTTGTAAAACCTTATTTTGTGCACAAGTTGCACAATATCTTAATGCTTCACATATAAGTGGAGCTCCTGAAGCTCTAGAAACGATATTAACTAATTTATCATAATTAGAACCTATACCTGGTCCATAACCATAACCTATAGTTTCATAATTTCCTCCAGTTGTAAATGAAGAAAATACCTTTATTAATAAATTGCCTGTTAATGAATCACAAACCATAACATCTGGAGTACCTGCAAGAAGATCGTTTCCTCTCATTACAGCGCCACCATCTGCTCTTAATGAACTTGCAAATTCAAATTCATATCCATTATTTTTTATTTCACCTAAAATACGTTCAACTTGTCTAGCTCCATCAACGTTTAGGATCCCAACCTTAGGATTCTCTATACCTAAAGCTTTAGCTGCTGAAATACCTGATATAGCATTTATAACCATACCTTCTACTCTATTTGTTGAAGTAGTTCCTGTAGTAGTTGCTAAAATCATTTCCTTTCCTAAACCTGGAGTTACTACTCTACCAACAGTAGATACTCCAATTGGGAAATCAAAATGCTGAGTTACACATCCATCTATTTCTCCTTTTTCAAGAAGTTCAACCATCTTCTTATGTCCTTCTTCAGCATCAGCTGCTTCAACAACTTCAAAATCATCAGTAACCTTTGAACCAATTAGTACTATTTCAAAATCTCCATATTTATTTTTAGCAAGCTTTGCAGCTTTAACCATTTCTTCAACGCCGTGTTCTGAACCTAAAATCGTCAATCCGATTCTTACTTTCTTTTTGAAACTTCCGCTTTTTATTCCCTGAGCTATTTCATTAAATACTTCTGCTATCATTGCTTTTGTAGCGTTGTTATCCAAGAGAAACACCCCTTTCGCTATTTATTCTTTCACAATTACTATTCCATTTTTGATGCTAAGAAATTTGCAAAATCTTTCATTGCATCTGCAACCATATCTTTAACTTCTTCTTTACTTACTCCGTTTTCTTCCTCTACTATACCAGTGTTCTTTTCAACTAATATTGAAACACCATCAAATAGGTTAGTCATTCTTCCAAGGAATAAGCTTCCTTTTCCTATTATCATGAAATTATTTAATTTTCCTTCTTTCATGCTTTCAATACCGTGTCCGATTATTGGTACTCCTGATGGAATATGTCCTTGTGTTGGAGCAAATCCTGGATATCCATGTTCTTTAACGAATTTTGGTAATTCTTTTCTGTCTAACTGTTTATTTTTAACAGCAAGAGCTCCTATCATCTTATAGTTTTGAGTTGGTACATCACCTGCTCCTGCTGGTACTGTTATTTCTGGTGTTTGCATTTCTGGAGAAAATTTATCAACTTCTGGAATTGTCATACCATTATCAGTTAATGGTTTAAGTACTAATGCATCTAATACTGCTTGAGGAGAAGCTCCACTTGCTATTGTATGTCTTCCTACTATATCAGTTCTTAAAACTGGACTTACACCATCATTTTCTGATACAAGTACTGCAAAACCTCCAAGACAATCTTCAAGTATTGGTAATTCTTTACCTACATGAGATTTACCATTCATTCCAAGTTTTGCTGTACATCCTCCACCTACAACTACTACATGTTTATATAATCCTGATTTAACTAAACCAGCTGCATTTATTAATGAATGTGATGGTGCTGCACAGAAACCTCTCATATCTATACCAGTAGCACCATTTAATCCTGCAATTTCTCCTACTGATTTAGCTAAGTTTCCGCCACCTCTTTGATTCATATCACCAACAGCTTCTTCTGAACATTCTATTATATATCCTATTTCTTCTACTGGAACATCTAAATCTTTTACTAAATGCATAGCTGAAAGTACACCTGATGCTTTAACTGCTATGTTTTCAAGCATGTATTCTGCAGATAAGTTTTCATCAAATTCATGTGCTCTCTTAACACATCCAACTAACTTATCGTTTTCATATAATCCTTCAGCACCAGTATTGTTAACTGCATTTTCAATATCTGCAAGTTCTACACCTTCACCTAAAACAGCAACTTTACTCTTTAATAATGGGTGTGCTTCGAATTTTGGTTTTATACTTTCAACAAATGATTTTTCTAATAATACAAGATCAAAAACATCTGATACCTTCATTAAACCATAAAATTCATCTTGTGGCATTATTTCACCGAATTTTCCAAATCTATTTGCATTTTCAATTTTATTTTCATACCATGGTGCTTTAGCTTCTGCTAATTCATCTGGTGTCATATTTCCTATATAAGTTTGATTTGGTGCATATGCAACAACATCTTCATAACTTCTTAAATGACTTCTAACAGCTTTTAAATACTCTGAATCTGGATTTTGTTTTTTTTCTAAAGTTTGAGTTGTACCATTATGTATAACCATATCTGGTGTATTTACAAGTACATAAGCGGCTTTTTTTACAACTGGGAAAGTCATGATATTACCTCCTCTTTCTTCAATGTTATATTTTTTTATTTTTTAAAATTTAAATTTTATAGACATATTAAATATTTTTTAAAACTAGGGACTAGGTTCTATGTACTAGAAATTAGTTGACAGCCAAAAATTTATTATCTGTACTTTGAACTTTGTTCTATACACTTTATTATTTTGCTCTTTATAGTGCATAGAACCTAGTTCCCAGTATATATATCAGTCAGATTTTAAAGATTGTTGGGAACCTTAGGTTCCCAACAATTTTTATATTAATCTTCAAAAACTTTTTGACCATCAACTTCAGTTTCAAGAGCTTTCAATGCTTTTTCAACTAAGCCTTTTCTTAATTCATATTCATCTTTTTCAGATAATGCTGGATTTCCAAGTGGATGTGGTATTGCTATTGTAGGTACTATTCTGTTAGCACCAACTGTTAATGAAATTGGTACTACAGTACACATATGAACTACTGGAAGTCCGCCTCTTTCAATTTCTTTAACTAACGTTGCACCGCAACGTGTACAAGTTCCTCATGTAGAAGTTAATATAACTGCATCTACACCGTCAGCTTTTAATTCAGCAACTATTTCTTCACCAAATTTTTTAGATGATGCAACTGCTGTTCCATTACCAACTGTTGTATAGAAATATCTATGAAGAGAACCTATTTCTCCATTCTTTTCCATTTCTCTTAATACGTCAACTGGTAATACTCTATCTGAGTCGTTGTTAGCATATGTTGGATCATATCCACCATGTGCTGTTTCATATGTTTCTTTTGTAAGGTCCATAACACCGTCTATGTCATATTTACCATACTTAGATGCACTTGAAGATTCAATATGATCTGGGTTTCCTTTTGGAACTATACCACCAGATGTAACAAGGGCAACTTTAGCATGTTTAATATCTTTTACTGCTGGGTTTGGATCTACTCTATCAAAGTTTGGCATTGGGAATTCTGTTGTGAATTCTTCACCTTTTAACTTCTTAACAAGCATATTTACAGCTCTTTTAGCTCCTCTTTCTTCAGAGAAATAATTCTTTCTTATACCTCTTTCGATATATCCTTCTTCTGAAGGAGCTCCTATTTCTTCACCTTTACCCATTTTGATAGCTAATTTAGCTATTGCAGGTAATGCCTTTCTCATTCCAACGGCACTATTTCTAGTTTCTACTATATATACATCCTTTTTGTACATATCTGCACCTGGATTTTCAGGATACATTGCAGTTAATACAGGGATATTTAATTTTTCTTTAACCTCTTTTGAAATTGTTCCACATGCAACCCCATATCTTCCAGCATTAAATGCAGGGCCTGCTATAAACATATCAGGATTATATTTTTTAACCATTTCAATTATTTCAGCTTTAGCTTCTTCAATATTTTCATTGAAATAAGAATCACCACATATTACTGTAGCAACAATTTCCATATCTTCTTTTTTAAGTAGACCGTTAAGTCCCATTCCTGGACCTACAAAACCTTCCCTAACTTCTGGTTTATAATCTGCTTTTTCTTCTCCACCTATTCCAGCATAAAATTGATTTATATAATGAACTACTTTAATCACGTTTTCTCCCCCTTTCTACAGGCTTCATGCTATGGGATTATTTATTATATTGAGAAAATTGTTCTCTTACACTTTTAACTTCTTCTATAATGTCATCAACATCAAGAACCATTTCCATCATTCCACATTGTTCATCGTAAACTGCAGCATCACATTCATCTTTAACTTCTGGTTCAACTATGTGATAAGCTCCAAGTCCTAGTGCTATACCAGCAAGAGGGCCTGCAAATGTTGGGTCTCCTGCAGCTACTGTTTCTGCTGAAAGTCCTGAAGCTTCTCCTTCAGCTCCACCTAAAACTACTACTACATTTTCAGGACCAAATTTTTCAGTTAAGTCCTTTACTCTTTGTTGGATCTCCAGATCCATAGCTCCTGCAGCTGTTCAAACAAAGCATTCTGTTGAAGCGAATATTACCTCTGCGCCAGCACTTTCTACACATGCTTGTATAGCTGGGCCTGGTATTCCATCTCTATCTCCTATAGCTATAACTTTTTTTCCTTTTAACATTTTTTATCTTCCTCCTGTTGTTTTATTAAAATTAGTATCCTTTTGCAGTTAAGTAGTTAAATCCTACTTCACTAGTAGCACCTGTAATAACTTGTATTTCAGCTTCTATTGTTCCATCTTCTCTTAAACTTCCAACGTGTCCACCAGCTATTGTATTTGCTGCTTCTGGATGACCTATTACTTTTTTCATTTTAGGTAGTACTACAACTTCATTAGCATTTCCGCCAGTAACAACAGCATCACCTTTTGGTGTTGAGTCTGCTAATGATTGAGAACTTCCATCTTGTCCTGCATATTCATCAGTAACAAGTACAGTTTTAATGCCTTTAGCAGTTATTTTATTACAATTCATAACAAGGTCTGCATCTGGATTACCAAATCCTTCTTCTGAAATAATAACCGCATCAGCACCTAAAAATTCAACTAATTTTGCTGTCCAGTTAGATGATCTTTCTTTATCAGCAAGATATACATTCTCGTTTGTAATTACACATCCTAAGAAGTTTATATCTTTTCCATGTCTTCCATATAACTCTTCAACTATTGGATGATTTAAATGAACATATGATGGGTTTTTATCACAAGCTGATACACAGTTACCACTTACAACTGCTCCATCAAAAATTTCTGTTGGATATATGAATGTTGGTATTATTTTCTTAGCATCTACACCATACACATATGTGTCATGTAGTAATCCTTGGCTTTGTAGCATATAAACATATACTACTTTTGGTAATTCAGGATATTGTTTTACCTGGTCAAGTAGTGGTAATGTTTCAAATGTTTTTATTTCATCTGGTTCAACATTTTTACCAGCTTTTCCTAAGTAAGTAGCAGCCTTAAAGCCTACCATTCTTACTGCTTCTTCATGTTGATGTTGATCTATATCTTCTTTTGGTTCACAAGTAATGACTAAGTTATTAGTTTTTGAGAATGGAGTATATTTTGCTCCTTCTCCACACATATCTATAATCCCTTCTTGGAATCCAACGATTTTACCTGTAGTTACTACTGCTGCTCCTTTAAGCACATGAGTTCTTCCACTCCCTACAGTATCAACTTTACTTATAAAACCTGGGAAAATTCCACCATTACCCTCAACTTTAACTCTTGGCTCAACTACGTCCTTTACAGGAATTATTCTTACTTCTTCACCTGGTCTAACTATATCAAAATCTATGCTAGTTAATCTCTCATCACCAGATACTTCATTTAATAATTCCTCTTTATTTACATAAAGAACACCATTTTCTACTTTAGTCTCATTTCCAAATTGCATATCCTTTATAAATATTTTTCCTAATTCTAGACGCATGAAGCTCACCTCCCTAAAAAATTCAGCTTTTATGACTATTTATTCAAAAGATTACAAAGGCATATTAACCTTTATAAGTCTCTAGAAACGAAAAAATTCAGCATTTATAATTATTTATTCAAAAGACTACAAAGGCATATTAACCTTCGTAAGTCTCTAAAATCGAAAGAAAATTAAGAATTTTAAATCTTATTATCGTTTTCACTTTTAGTATTTCTATAAATTATAGAGAATCACAATACTCTTTTATGAAATTTTCTACATCATCTAATGAACTAACTTTATCTGGAGTTATAGTTTTTACACATTCTCCATCTTTATATATTTTCATTGTTGGTAACCCTAAAACTTTTTGACCAATAGCAACTCTTCTTGCTCCACTTATATTTAAGCTTGAAAATTTAATTTTGTCACTATACTTTTCTTCTAAACCATGAACTCCTGGCATAAGTTGTTTACATATTTCGCATTTATCTCCCCAGAAATCAACAAATACAGGTTTTTCAGTACATTTTAAAACTTCTGCTTCAAAATTCTTCTTATCTAATTCTACCATTTTCAATTCCTCCTTATTTGTTTTTGTATTATTTATTTTTAGTAAAATAAGCTATATAATCATATTTTACTTTTTTCTCAAAATTATTCAGCAAAATTATTTTGAATATAATGTTCTGCATTAGTTGCAGCTATTGCACCATCAGCAGCTGCTGTTATTACTTGTCTTAATGATTTTTCTCTTATATCTCCTGCTGCAAATACACCTTCAACATTTGTTCTCATTTCTTGGTCAGTTATTATATCTCCTCTATCATTCATATTTATTTTTCCTTTAAATACTTCTGAAATTGGAAGATATCCAACAAATACAAAGCATCCATTAACTTCTACTTCACTTTTTTCTCCAGTTTTTCTATTTTCAATTACTAAGCTTTCTAGTATTTCATCACCTTTTGCTTCTAAAGGTACTGAATTCCATATAAACTTGATTTTTGGATTTTTAAAAGCTTTTTCTTGTAATGATTTTGCAGCTCTTAGCTCATCTCTTCTATGTATTACTGTTACACTTTCTGCAAATTTAGTTAAATATATAGCTTCTGTTATAGCGGAATCTCCTCCTCCAATAACTGCTATATCTAAATCTGTAAAGAAATCTGCATCGCATGTTGCACAATAAGAAACTCCTCTACCTCTTAGTTCAACTTCTCTATCAAATCCTGCTAGTCTTGGATAAGCTCCTGTAGCTATGATTACTGATTTTGCTTCATAAGTTTCATCATTTTTACATTTAATAACTTTAACTTTTCCATCAAAATCAACATCTAACACTTCATTTTTAACAAAGTTTACTCCAAAGTCTTCAGCTTGTTTTCTCATTCTTTGTGATAATGTAGTTCCTGTGCAATTTTCAATTGATCCAGGATAGTTTTCTAATTCATCTGTTGTTGTGGCTTGACCACCGTATTTTGCTCTTTCAATTAATAGTGTATCCATTCTAGATCTTGCTGCGTAAAGTCCAGCAGATAATCCAGCAGGACCTCCACCAATTATTATAGTATCATAAACATGTGCCATACTTTCATCCTCCTAACTTAATTTAATGCATGATAAATCAAATCATAATCTATAACTTGAAAGTCTTTTAATATACTTTGTGTCCATTTTGGATTTTTACCTATCTTTAAAAATTTCTCTGTTGCCATTATAGCGTTTTCAATCAGCGATAACGATTTCATATTAATATTATTACCACATTCACTTGAAATACATACAGTTCTATATGGAGTTTCATTAGGTTTAAGACTACTCATAAGAGGATGTGTTAGTAATTTATGTCCTTTATGTATATAATCCCTAGTTTTTTTCAAAACATCCATATAAGTTCCATCAATGTATTCAATAGATTGCACTTTTTCTTCATTTGCTAACTTGTCTTTTGACAAAGGATTATTTGTAATTACCATCATTCTCTCTATCACTTTTATTCTCCTTTTATATAACATAAAAGACAGCGCGTAAAAGACTTTTGCCTTTTATGCCCTGTCTATAATACCTGAGAGTTTTGCTCCTTCGGTGCTTTTTCAGCTTTCCAGAGTAATGTCCATTTTCGGTCCCTTTGCCTGAGAGATTCATATTACTTCGGCTAAAATAATATTTACTCCTTCGGCTATTTTTAAATATATTTAATTATCAATAAAATATATTTAAAAACTATCTCCCGTAAAACTTCATCCATTTACAATATTTGTTTTTGACAATTTTATTATACAACATTATTGACAATTTTTCTACAAAAATTTTATAAATTCTTATTATGATTTTTTATAATTGCTATTAAATAATTAAATACCCAAATATTATTGACATAAATCTTTTATTTAGTACTACTTTTAATAATTAATAATCTTCTACAAAAAATACTCCACAAGCATCCCATCCTGCATATGTTCCTACTACACATCCTACTTGTGCTTCTATGAATTCTTTTTCCATACTACTTATCTTTGATCTTAATTCTTCTAATATATCTTTATTATCTACATTAAGTAATATTCTTGTTGTATCTTTTTTTATACCTCTTTCGTCTAGACAAGTTAGTATCTTTCTTATAGCCTTTTTTCCGCCTCTTACCTTGTCCATAACTGACATTTCACCATCTTTTACTTCAAGTATCAGTTTTATTTTTAGCACATTACCTATAAAACCAGCAGTTTTAGATAATCTTCCTCCTTTAACTAAATTATCTAAACTTCCAAAAGCTAGTGCACTTTTAACATGCGGCTTCATTTCTTCTATTTTTTCTTCCACTTCATATATGGAAAATCCTTCTTCTTTCATCTTACAGGATTCCATAACTAAAATTCCAAGTCCTGAAGTTACATTCAAACTATCTATTACAACTATATCTTCAGTTTCTAACATGTCTCTAGCTATACAAGCTGATTGATATGTTCCACTCATTTTTGAAGATATATGTAATGACACAATTTTATATCCTTGTTCTAAATACTTTTTATAACATTCATAAAATCTTTGAGGATTAATTTGTGTAGTAGTTGGAAATGTATCTGATTCATCCATTTTTTTTAAAAATTCCATAAGATGAATATCTACACCTTCAAAGTAGGATTCGTCACCAAAATTTACAATTAAAGGTAGTACCTCTATATCGTATTTCTTTACGATATCTATTGGTAAATCTGCTGTACTATCAGTTATTATTTTGATTTTTTCCATTAAATGATACTCCTCTCTTATTTCATGTGTGGAAAATCTATTTGTCTAAGTGCCTCATATGCCACTATAGCTGCTGCATTTGAAAGATTTAGTGATCTTGTTGTTGTTTCTATCATAGGAACTCTTATACATCTTTCAGGATCACTTCCCTTTACTTCATCTGGCAAACCTGAAGATTCCCTTCCAAAAATTACAAAATCTCCATCTTTGAATTTTACATCTGTATAATAGTTTTTTCCATGAGTTGTTATAAAATAAAATGTTGAATCTTTATATTTTTTTCTCATAGCTTCATATGAATCATGCATTTCCAAATTAACATGAGGCCAGTAGTCCATACCAGCTCTTCTTACATGTTTATCATCTATACTGAATCCTAGTGGTTTTATTAAATGAAGCTTACTATTAGTAAGTACGCATGTCCTACCTATATTCCCTGTGTTATATGGTATTTCTGGTTGAAATAGTACTATGTTTAAGCTCAATTTATTCCCTCCTATTACTTCTATTACAATAATTTAATATTAACCTAATTGTACTCATTAGTAAAGATATTGAAGTATTTGTTAACAAATACTTCAAACTTAAATTAATTATTATTTATTAAAAATAAATTTATCTATTACCTTTGCTACTCCATTATTATTATTTGTATCAGTAATATAATTAGAATTATCTTTCACTAAATTTGAACCATTTTTCATAGCAACACCTAATCCTGCATATTCAATCATAGATAAATCATTTTCATTATCTCCAATACAAATAATTTCATCTTTATTAATTCCATAAAATCCTGCTAATATTTCTACTGCTCTTCCTTTACTTACTTCTTTACTCATAATTTCAAAATTACTATCATAGGAACTTACCACATTAAATTTAGATAACTTTTTAAATTCCTCTTTTGCTTTTCTAATTTTTTCTGTATTTTCATCAGTAGCAAAAGCTTTAAATATCTTTCCATCATACTCCTCAAATACTTTTTCCCAATCTTCTACTACTTTCACTTTTACTTGCACATCCTTAGGAATTGTTTTATTATATTCCAAATATTTTTGAGAAACATATATTATTTTATCTGCAAAAATAGTATCTTCTGTATAAAAATGTGCATAAATATTATATTTTCTAAACAAATTTAAAATTTCCATACATTCTTTTTTATTTATAGCACATTTATATATAACTTCATCTCTATCCTTCTCTCTTATATATGCTCCATTTGAAGCAATAACTGGAGTTTTTAACTCTAGTAAATCCGAATAAAATTTAGATGATACAAATAACCTTCCTGTGCATACAACAACTTTTACTCCATTATCATTTGCCAACTTAATTGCTTCCCTGTTTACAGTACTTATTTCTTTTCTATCATCTAATAAGGTTCCATCCATATCAGTACATAATAATTTGTATTTCATAAATACACTTCCTTTTCTTTAGTATAGAAATTAAAATTTTAAAAACAAATAATAATATTTTCCTTACAAAAAAACTTTTATTTTATTAATAATTTTTTAAAATAATATTTTATTTTATTTTGTTTTTGTTTAATATATTTTTCAATATTATAATAAAATTCTTTTTTATTATAACTATTATTGAATTCATTTCCATAATACTCATCATAATATATTTTAACTATCTTTAATAACATACTTCTCAATTCATCATCATTTATTGTAAATATAAATTCTAAATCTCCCATATAAGCTGATTTTTCTATACCTATAACTTTTAACCTTTTTAAAGTATATTCATATAACGGAATTATACTCTTACCCTCTAACATTTTATTTTTCTTAATATTATATAGTAATAAATATAATGTTACACAAAGTATCAATAATAATAGTACCAAAACATGAATTATCTTAAATTTATTTGTACTATTGTTAACATTTAACTCTGTACTTTCTTTAGTTATATCACTATTTTTTTGTTTTTTTAATGGAACATTGTGCATATTTTTATAATACTCCATGGAATAATCATCTTTTTTCTTTTTCTCATTCATTCTAATTCTAAATTCTAATGGTGTTGGTGCCGGATCTGCTGCAGTCCATATATTAGAATTTGAATTTATTAAAATTTCACACCAAGCATGAGCCTGCTCATTGGTAACATCATTGTAACTTGATAAATCCATTCTATTTGACATTTTAAAGCCTTCAACGTATCTAGAAGGAATACCAGCAATTCTACACATAATAGTCATTGATGAAGCAAAGTATGTACAGTATCCTTTTCTTCCATCAAATAAAAAATAATCTACAAAATCTCTACCATCTGGGACATCAGAAACCTCTAAAGAATATTTGTAATTTTTTTCTAAATACTTCTTAATATTTTCAATTTTTTCTATATTATTTTTACAATTCAATGTAATGCTATTTACTAAATTATACACTCTACGAGGAACACTTTTGGGAACTTGTAAATATTTTTTATATTGAGATTCTACAGTATCATTAAATGTTCTAAATCTAAAACTTGTTATATAATTCTCTTCTTTATCACTCCTTATGAAAATTGTTTTTCCTTCTCTATTTCTCTCATACTGCATATTTCCAAGGGAATAGTCATTGGATATTCCATCGCTAAACTCTATTTCCCTTTTCATATCCTCAAAAGTTTCTAAATTAGTTAAATGATATTTAACACTATACTGTTTATCTTGTACATGTGAACCAATGAATATAGGAATTTTATTATAAAAAACTTGTCCTCTTTCTGTTTGTACATCATAGGTATATGAAGGTACTAAGAAGGAATGTGTCTTTAATAATTTAGGATATATAACCAAAGATTGATTAGTAATCTTTTCTTCATTCAGCTTATAAACATTCATAATTTGTTTATCTTTGCGTTTTTGAAAAAAACTCTCAGCTTCTCCATCCTTCCATGAATATCCTGTATAATAATCTCTAACCGTTCCTTTCAAATATTTTATACCTCTACCTCTTACTTGAAAAGCTACCTTATTATTTATTTTAATTGAACCACCTAACTTCTTTTCACTATTAGAATATCCTGAATTAACTATAGAATATGCATTTTTCTTAAGTTTTTTTGAAGATATTGATCCATTACCCGATACAAATTTATTTTCAAATATGCCTTTAAGATTTATAGAATATTTTCCTTTAATATCTTGAGGAAGTAATACTGATACAGTTGATATTATTACTGATAAAATACAACAGTAAATTATCATTTTTACTTTTGACATTCTTATTTCAATATTTTTCTTTTTAAGCTCTTTAATACGTCTTTTATACAGAAATAAAGCGTAGGTAATAATACTTATAAATAAATATGCATGTAAACATGATATTACTTCTTCTGTAAAGTTTAAAAACCACATAAATATTATATAAATTAAATTAACTATTAAAATAAAATTATTAAATTTATAGGTTATAGCTAACAATATAGGTATTAATATAACAAACCCTACTATAAAAAATGGTTTAAATTGATAAAAATAAGTAGGTTTTAATTTATCTGTTAAATTATATAAAACATTATAATTATTAATAAATTCTTTTTTTACAAAGTTACTTACTATGTTATATTGAAAAAATATAATTAAACCCAAAAATATCATTGATGATAACATACTTAATATCTTATATATTTTCTTTTTTAATGCAGAACTGTATAACCAATAAATAAATACTGATATTAAATAAAATAAAATAACAAATATATAATCAAAATTCTGTATTATTAATGTTTTCTCCATTAATTTAAACATAAACATAATATTAATAAAAACCAACATTATAGTTAAACTTTTATCTTTAATCCATCCCATTATTAAAAGTTACCCCTTTTTTATATAATTAATCTTTTAAAAATATATTAAAATTTATACATTTTATCTGTGCTTTATTTAATAATTTAATGTTTTCTAGTTCTATAAGATCTTTTGAATAATAAAACACATTAACTTCATATCCTTTTTGATTTAAATTTAAAATTACATCTCTTAATTTTTTATCTACCTTTACTGTAATTATCTGTACCAAACTTTTGGGTGAAATATAATGTAATTTACTATTTATAAAATCATAAAATTTCATATCTCCACTGCTTTTTTTACTTATAAATTTTTCCATTAAATCATAAAATGATTTATCATCAAATATGTTTAATCTCCTTTGTTCACTATCATTTATAAATAAATTACTTTTTATATTATTATTTCTCATATAATTTATAAGAGATGCACAACATTCAATTGACTTTTCTTCTACAATATCTTTTTCATCAATAAGAAAATTTTCTTTATTAAAATTTAAAAATATATTACATTCCATCCCCAAAGTATTTTCAAAATTTTTAACATATAATTCATTATGTTTTGCACTTAGTTTCCAATGAATTTTTCTTAAACTATCCCCTAATCTATATTTTCTTACATCTTTTACTATAGATAAATCCTCTGCATACTCATTAGTAGACAATTTGTCTTGATAATTATATTTTCCATATGAAACAAACCCTTTAAAATAATATATCTTAGGATATACTTTTATTACTTCACAGTTTGACCTTATAGTCTTTTTTATAGAAAATATATTAAATAAATCATCCACTTTTACTTTAAATTCATCTAAAGTATAGACTCCTCTTAATTTAAAATCTAATTTCAAGTTAAGAAGTTCACTTCTTGATGAATCTAAAAAAAGACAATGTCCATTATAATTTTTATTTAGAATTTTAAAGGTATCATTTTCTATAAATACATATGGCATACTATAATTTCTAATCAACACTTTAATATTTCCTTTATCTCCAGCTATATATGTTGTCTCATCTATATCAATTTTTATTGATATATTTTTTAGAGCAATTAATATATATATTCCTTCTAATAATAGTGCTGTTAAAAAAATGTAAAAAATTGAATAAGGTAAATTTCCTCCAAAAAAAGTGCAAATATAAAAGTTAATATTATTAAACATATTGATTTCTTATTTATCTTTATCATATTAATTCACCTTTGGTATTGAAATAGTATTTAATATATCCTTTATTATACTCTCACTAGTATAATTATTTGCTTTTGCTGAAGGAGTTAATATTAATCTATGACTTAATACAGATATAGCATTTTCTTTAATGTCTTCAGGTATAACATACTGTCTATTGTCAATAAGCGCACTTGCTTGAGATATTTTCAAAAGTGCCAGTGCTGCTCGTGTACTAGCTCCTAATAACAAATATTTATGATTTCTAGTTGTATTTACTAGCTTTACTATATATCTATTTATTTCATCACTTACATATATTTTTGCAGCTTGTTTTTGAAGTTCTATAATATCTTCACAGCTTGCAACTTCACCTATTTCTTGTATAGGCTCTCTTTCTTTATAAATTTTAAGAATTTTTAATTCATCTTGTTCATTTACATATCCAATCTTTGCTTTAATAATAAACCTGTCAAGTTGTGCTTCTGGAAGTGAAAAAGTGCCTTCATATTCTATGGGATTTTGAGTTGCAAGTACTAAAAATGGTTTTTGAAGCTTATATACATTATTTCCTTCTGATATCTGTTTTTCCTCCATTACTTCAAGTAATGCCGACTGAGTTTTTGGAGATGTTCTATTTATTTCATCAGCAAGAATAATATTTGCAAATATAGGTCCTTTCTTAAATTCAAATTCCATAGTCTTCTGATTATAAATAGATACACCTGTTATATCAGATGGAATTAAATCTGGAGTAAATTGTATTCTATTATAGGATAAATTAAAAGATTTTGCTAAAGCTTTAACCAAAGTAGTTTTTCCAACCCCAGGAATATCTTCTATTAGAACATGTCCATTTGCAATTATTGCTTTTAATATATTCTTTATCTCTTTATCTTTTCCAATTACAACTTTTCCAATATTACATATAATTTTTTCTATAATTTTAGTCGTATCATCCATAAACTAAACCCCCTATTTGTTTTTTGAATTATATTACTATTTTACCATAATATTTTATGTTTATATATATCTACACATTTTTTACGTATAAAAAAATATTTTTTTGTAAACAAGACTTAATTATAATCATACTTTGTAAAAAAACTGATAAGATTAAAATATAATCTCATCAGTTTTTATTCTTAACTATTGGTCATTAATAATTTTATGGATTACTTGTACTATTATCAGATTCACTGCTATTAGATTCATCACTACTAGATTCGTTATTAGCATTCTCTTCATTGGTATTATTAGTATCATCATTAGGTTTCTTCTCATCTGTTTCAGTCTCAGCACTTTCTGGTTTTTTAGTACCTCTTTTGCTTAATCCATTTACAGGTCTATAATAATCCTTTGATATTAATTCTTTCTTTACAAATTTTCCATTTTCATAAATATTTCTGTACACTTTAACTTTGAATCCAGTATGTGCCTTTTGTATTACTTCAGTTTTTCCTTCTTCCAAATTCGGATCATCTTGATATTCAACTTTAGCTTCAACTGTATCATACACATTATTTTCTATAGTATAAGTTCTTTTTTTCAGACTATTATTACTATAAATATTAAAATAAAGAACCTTATTCGCAGTATATCCTTCAATATAAACAGGATGTTCTGTAGTATTTTTAAATTTATAATCTAATGATCCATAACTTACTGTAGCATCTCTTCCTTTTGGTACATAATGAGATACTAAAGTATGATTAGTCCTTTCAACTGACTTTAACCCTGACTTTAATACAGCATTATATAAAGTAGTAGAAACTTGACATACTCCTCCACCTAATCCTGGTTCAACCTTGTTTCCTATTATAACTGCAGCATTTTTATATCCTCTTTCAGCAGTTCTTGGTCCGACTACATCATTAAAACTAAAAACTTCCCCTGGCATAAGTATAATTCCATTAATACTATTAGTGGCCACCCTTACATTAGTTGCTCTTCCATATGAAGATGTCCTAAAACTAGTATTATATGATGCTATTAATGAATTAACACTTGAAAGTTTTTGTTTTGTAACTTTAGGCTCAATTTTTTTTACAGGTATGTCTAAAGTAAAATTACCTGCTTCTGTTTCATTAATTTTATCTTTTATATCTTTTTTTAATTTTTCAACTGATACTTTCATACCTTCTTGTCCAGCTATGATTTCAAAATCGCTTGTCCCTTTTCTTTTTAAATATGCATTTTTAGGTTCACAGTTTGTATCTTTTTCTATCATATCAATTACATTTTTTATTGGTTCACTTTTATAAGTAAATTCCATTTTATACTGTTTTTCCTTATTCCTTATCAAATTATACTTTTGAAAAATGTTTAAATCTTTTCCATAATTAAACACTTCATCTATTATACCTGCAATATCATATTTAGCGTCTAATTTAGAATAATCAATTGTATAAGTTTTATTTTTCGATTTTAAATTAATTTGATTTTGTTGAATAGCTTTTTCGCCATACCTTTCTTTTAATAATTTTAAAGCATCATTCTTAGTTTTTCCTGATAAATCTACACTTCCTACTTTTACTCCAGGATAAACTAAATTGTTATAATTATTAACAGTAAAATATACATAACTCATAAAACCAATTAGTGCTAAAATACCCATTGCAACTAGTGAATATAGAATTCCTCTTTTAGTAGTTTTGTTGTTTCTTTTTCTCATAGTGCAACCTCTCCTTTTAAAT